>NZ_CP182226.1:1987363-2247599 GCF_048081595.1 Sulfurimonas sp. ST-27 | reverse complement strand
TAGCCCAAATTCTCTTATGTGAATATTTATATTGTTTTCTATATAATGGTGAAAAATGTTTTAAAGGCCTTAAATGACTATACTTGGTATAGATCCCGGAACCAGAAATATGGGGTATGCACTTATTTCGTTACAAAATTCCAAAATATCGCTTATCGAAGCGGGACTTATAAAAATGAAGGCAGAAGATTTGCAGTTTCAAATACCGCAAATGGTTGAAGGACTGAGCAGTATATTTGAAAATCATGTTATTGACGAAGTAGCCATGGAAGATATATTTTATGCCCACAATCCCGCAACAACAATTAAACTGGCACAGTTTCGCGGAGCAATAATGCTAAAACTTTTGCAGGAGTTTGGACAGTTTCATGAATATACGGCACTGCAGGTAAAAAGAGCGCTTACAGGCAAGGCAAAAGCACAAAAAGAACAGGTGGCATTTATGGTTCAGCGCCTGTTAAACATAAAAAAAGAGATCAAACCTCTTGATATATCAGATGCCATGGCTGTAGCCATAACACACTCTCAGAGAGTCAAACTAAAAAAAGGATAAAAAATGTCAAAATTTGAAAATGTGAATATTGTAAAAGAGGCAAATATTTATTATGACGGAAAAGTAACGAGCAGAACAGTTGAATTTCCTGACGGAAGTATAAAGTCTTTGGGAATTATGCTGCCGGGCGAATATACTTTTAATACGGCAGATAAAGAGATTATGGAGATCATGAGCGGTGATGTGGAAGTAAAACTGCCAGGCGAAGAGTGGCGCACACTTCTTGTGCCTGAAATTTTTACAGTACCGGCCGACTCTTCATTTGAAATAAAAATAAAGAGTGTAACCGATTACTGCTGTTCGTATATAAAATAAAATTTAGTTACTGTGTTTTGAAGCGAGAGAAACAAGTGCATTTACATCAAGCGCACCGCTGACTCTTTCGACTTCACGGCCATTTTTAAAGACGATAATTGTCGGAATTGAACGAATTCCAAAACGTGCACCCAGATTCTGCTCATTTTCAGTATTTACTTTTGCAAAAAGTGCTTTGAGCGGAAATTGAGTGGCAGCACGTTCAAAATTTGGAGCCATCATTTTACATGGACCGCACCATGGTGCCCAAAAGTCAACTATTACCGGAATATCACTGTTGACAATTACTTCATCAAAATTTGCATTTGTAAGTTCTACAGGTTTTGTGTCTAAAAGTGATTGTTTACACTTCCCGCAGTTTGCTTTTTTATAACTCTCTTTTTTTGGAACATTGTTTACTGTAAAACAGTGTGGACATACAATTTTCATAAAATTCTCCTTTTTGAAGTGTATTTTACACTCAATTTGGCAATTGTAATGCTACCTAAGTTCCATATTATAGTCTAATTTCAAAATATATTTTATGCAGATGTCTCTTTTTTAAATGATTCTATACTTTCTGCCATGCCATAATCCGGATTTTGTTTTGGTTCTAAAACAATTTGGGCCAATGTATTGTTATCATGGTTAATAATAATGGGCGCTAAAAAATTAATTGTTGATTTTTCCAAAGGTTTCTGAATAAGTAAAATATTGAAAACACTTATTTCTGAATTGTCAGTAATTTTGAGTAACTCTTTTGTTTTTTCAGGAATTTCAAAAGGGTATTCGCGTAACATATAAGGATTGACCAGAGTAAAAGATATGCCCGGATTTTGGCTGTCTTTCATAATGGAAAAAAGTGCATCTATTTCATTTATATCTACCTGCCTGGTATTTACAAATCCAAGTATTTCGCCTTTTACCTCATATGCCATTGTCATCCTTTAAAATTGTCCCTCTTTATATTTCAGATCCTTAGAAATGATATAGAGCGTCGAGTTTTTAATTGCTTGGATATTATAGCACTCTCCTATGCCAAATGCAAATTCTTTGTTTACATGTAAAAGACTTGCTCCGTCACTCATATTTATAAACTGTAACTTGCTTTGTTCAAGCAGTCTTGCATCTGTTACCTCTGTAAAATCAAGTGTTAGGGTTATCCAGTCATAATCACGTGCGGCATCTTGAACTGCAAGAACTAATTTCAGATGAGTGGGTGAAATGACTTCGAGGGAACGCAAGTCGGCATTTTTAAAGCTGTCAAACCGCTCAAGGTCTATTGGCAACCGACACACTCCATACTTCTGTCTTCGACATCGCTTGCCATTTCCGGTGACTGTGAACGCAGATAATAGGTAGATTTGAGTCCCAGTTTCCATGCCAGCATATAAATTTCATTAAGATAGCGTCCGCTTGCTTTGTCAAGTGTTATAAAAATGTTGAGAGACTGCCCCTGATCTATCCATTTTTGTCTGATAGCGGCTGCTTTTATAAGAACGGTCTGGTTTAAATCATATGCCGGAGTATAATAACTCCATGTCTCAGGTGAAAGATTAGGAACAACAACAGGAATCAGTCCGCTGAGATTTTCTTCTGACCATTTGCGTTTAAAGACAGGCTCAATAGCCTGTGTAGTACCTGTTAAAATAGATATGGATGATGTAGGGGCTACAGCCATCAGATAACCGTTTCGCATTCCCTGTTTTTTTACTTTGGCCCGGAGTTCATCCCATTCGTATTTTGAAGCAAAGAGTCCGCCACGGTCAACCAGGTTTACCACCTCGGCATTTGCATGGTCTTGAGGCATTATTCCTCTGCTCCACTTGCTTCCTTCAAATTCGGGATAGCTTCCTTTTTCAACAGCCAGATCAGAAGAGGCGGAAACTGCGTTATAACAAATAGCTTCCATAATTTCGTCTATTTTGTCAAAATGTTCCTGACTTCCCCACATAATTCCGGCTTCTGCAAGCATCTGTGCTTCGCCCATAACACCCAAACCGATAGAGCGGCTTCGCATGTTAGTCCGTTTTACTTTTTCAACCGGATAAAAATTTAAATCTATAACATTGTCCAAACATCTGATAGCTGTGGGGACAATTCTGTCTATATCTTCTTTTGTATTTATGCGTGAGAGATTTATAGAAGCAAGGTTACAAACAGCCGTAGCGCCGTCAATTTTTTCTTTTTCCACAGCAAAAATAGGAAGTCCTCCCAGTGAATCCAAAGCAGTGACTTTTTTGGCGGGTTTTGTTATACCACTGTCTACAGTTACCAACTCCTCTTCTTCATAACTGATGCTGTCACCGTTTTCAAAAATAAATTTTATTTTATAATGGTTAGGCTGAGTGTTTTGAAAAATTTCTGTACAGAGATTGGAACTTCTGATAATTCCGTAATGACCATTCGGATTTGCACGGTTAGCATTGTCTTTAAAACAAAGAAACGGTGAACCTGTCTCAAAATAAGAAGTCAAAATCTTTTTCCATAAATCTTTTGCCTTTACTTTTTCTTTGATGATACTCTCATCCTGTTCAAATTTGAGATAAAGTTTATTAAATTCTTCGCCGTAGACATTCGTGAGTTCTCTGGTATCATATGGGTCGAAAAGTGTCCAGATTGCATCCTCTTCCACACGTTTCATAAACATATCGTTTAGCCATAGAGACGGAAACAGATCGTGAGCGCGACGACGCTCTTCACCGGAGTTTTTCTTCAGGTCTAAAAAGTCGTTGATATCTATATGCCATGGTTCAAGATAAACAGCAATAGCACCTTTTCTGGTACCGAGTTGGTCTACGGCGATGGCAATATCATTTGTTATCTTTAAAAAGGGGATAGTACCACCTGCTGCATTTTTGTGGCCGTCTATAAAAGAACCCATTGAACGAACCTGGGTCCAGTCCCAGCCGATTCCTCCGCCAAATTTTGAAAGCATTGCCATCTCTTTGTATGTGTCAAATATACCTTCGATATTATCAGGAGTCGAGCCTATATAACATGAACTTAACTGGTGTCTTGGTGTTCTTGCATTGGAGAGTGTGGGAGTGGCTAACATAACTTCGAATTTACTAATCATGTTATAAAATTTGATGGCCCACTCTTGACGGTTTTCCTCACGCTGTGCCAAAAACATTGCGATGGCCATAAACATATGTTGAGGAAGCTCTATCGGGTTTGCATCTCTGTCTTTAATCAGATATCTGTCATAGAGTGTTTTAATGCCCAGATAATTAAACTGCAGATCTCTTTCCGGTTTAATATGTTTTTCCAGTTCGTCAAGATCATACATCTCTTTTAGGCCCAGAAGAATTCGTCCCTCTTTTTCTCCTTTTTCAAAATACTTTTCCAATTTGCAATAACCGGTAAAACCGTTTACCTGATGGTAAAGATTAAAAAGAAACAGACGTGAAGCCACAAATGTCCAGTTGGGTGCATCAATATCTATTTTATCTACCGCGGTTTTAATTAAAGTTTCTTGTATCTCTTTTGATGTTATACCGTCACGAAAGTGAATTTGGGCATCAACTTCCAGTTCACTTTGGCTGACATTGGCCAAACCTTTTACAGCAGCAGAAGTATATTTTTGGATTTTGGATATGTCAAGAGGTTCTGTTCGTCCGTTTCGTTTTATAACTGTTATCATAAATTTATTCCCTGATTAAGAATTTTTTATATAATTATGTATGCAATAATCATATAAAAAACTATAAGATATTGTTAATTAGCATAGTTAGTATTCTAGCGAAAACTCTCTCTTAAAAATATTAAAGCAGTAAAATTTTTACAAGTTTTATATATTTGTTATATCTAAGGAGATAGAAGAAAAAGTTATATTCAGCATAGCTGTAATTGCTATGCTGAAGTTGTTTATTTGAAAACTCTTGCAAATATTTTATCTACATTTTTTGTATAGTAGTCGTAATTAAAACATTCTCTGATAACTTCTTCACTGAGTGAATTTCTCAACTCTTCGTCTGCAAGCAGATGATTAAGATAGAGGCTCTCTCCTTTTTCATTAACCGTAGGTTTGCCCTGTTGAATCTCTTCCCAGACTTTCATGGCATTTCTCTGTACGATTCTGTAGGCATCTTCACGACTCACACCCTGCAGCGGAAGTTCAAGTAAAACACGTTGAGAAAATACAAGTCCGCCTGTCAGGTTGAGATTTCTCATCATGTTTTCAGGATATACAGTCAGGTTTGCGATAACGTTATTCATGCGGTGCAGCATAAAATCACTTGTAATAAATGCATCAGGGAGCCAAAAACGTTCTGTGGATGAGTGGGAGATGTCACGTTCATGCCAAAGAGCTACATTTTCCATAGCAGGGTTTGCATAGGCACGTATCATGCGAGCCAAACCTGTTATGTTTTCTGTGAGGATAGGATTGCGTTTATGAGGCATTGCGGATGAGCCTTTTTGGCCTTTTGCAAAATACTCTTCGCACTCATATACTTCCGTTCTTTGCCAGTGACGAACCTGTACGGCAAATTTTTCTATGGAACTTGCCATTAATGCCAAAGCTGTTGCCAGTCTCGCATAACGGTCACGCTGAATAACCTGGTTTGAAACAGGTGCCGGCTTTAAACCAAGCTCTTCACAGGTATACTCTTCAAGTTCCAAAGGAGCATGCGCAAAATTTCCCATTGCTCCACTTACCTGTCCGACTGCTATAACATCCATAGTCTGTTCAAGGTTTTCGAGATGACGAGCCATTTCATCATACCAGACAGCTAACACGAGACCAAATGTTATAGGTTCTCCGTGAATTCCGTGAGAACGTCCGACCATTAAAGTCATTTTGTGTTCCATGGCACGTTTTTTAATAGACTCCATAATCATCTTTACATCTTCTATTATAAGCGAAAGGGAATCTTTCATCTGAAGCGCAACGGCTGTATCAATAGTATCTGAAGATGTCATACCATAATGAAACCATCTGCTCTCTTCACCGAGAGATTCTGATACCGAAGTTGTAAAGGCAATCAGGTCATGGCGTGTTACCGCTTCTATTTCATCTATGCGTTTAATGTCAAACTTTGCGTTCTTAACAATTTTGTCCGCATCTTCCTGAGGGATTTTTCCCAGTTTTGCCCAAGCTTTTACTACAGCAATTTCAACATCAAGCCACGCCTGGTATTTTGCCTGGTATGTCCATTTTGATGCCATCTCTTCCCGTGAATATCTATCTACCATTATATAGGTTCCTTATGATTGTTTTTATGCTAGAATTCGCATAGATTAAAGTAGTTTATTTTACTCAAATATTCATTAAAGAGGATTGAAATTTGCCATTCGTAAGAAAGAGAATGTTTGCACCAAAAAAACAAAAAGCATTTTTATATTTAATTCAAGAACTTGGGTATACCCAAAAAGAAGCACAGCGTCTTATTGCCAAGGGAAGGCTTTTTGTTAACGGAGAACCGATGACGAGGACTGCAGGTGAAATTGAAGGTGAATTTGAATTTATCTACTTTGAACCTATTACAAAAGGTCTGGAACCTACATACGAAGAAGAAGAGTTTGTTGTTTTTGACAAGCCGAGTGGTGTGCTTATTCATCCTCAAAACAGATACACGCCCTACTCTCTTATAGATGAATTAAAATACCAATACGGCAGAGATGCCAATATTACACACAGAATCGATCAGGAGACAAGTGGTCTGGTCTTGTGTGCAAAGAACAAGCAGAGTGAACGTGATATTAAAATGATGTTTGAGCAAAGAGATATGCAAAAAAAATATTTGGCATTTGTACACGGAGATTTTAAAAAAGAGCTTACTGTGGTGGAGCCGCTGTTAAGAGCAGAAGATGAAAGTGCTATTGTTCGTATGGTAGTAAAAGTTGATACAAAAGGGAAAGCTTCAAAAACTTTTTTTAGACCATTGGAATATTTTGAAAAACTAAATATGACACTTGTGGAATGTGTGCCGTATACAGGAAGACAGCATCAAATCAGAGTGCATTTGTTTCACGTGAAACATCCGATAGTCGGTGATCCGATTTATGGACAGAGCGAAGAGAATATCGTTAAATTTTTAGAGAGAGAACTATCTGCTGAACAAAGAATAAAAAACAGCGGAGCCCAACGTTTATTGTTACATGCAAGTGAATTGGCATTTGATTTATATGGGGATTCTTATACTATAAAAAGCAAGGTAGACTTTTTAAAAACATGTTTATTGCATGTAATGTGAATAACTTTTTTTTAAGAAGATAAAAATAATTTTTATTTATGTGAATAATTTTTTTAAATCTCTTTATAGCCCTGTAAATAGGGCTTTTAGAAGATTTGTAAACTATTTTAAGGTAAAATTTACATAAAATATTTCTTAAAAAATAAGAAAATTTACAAATTTTTTATCCATGAAATTATGTGATATTCACACTTTAGAACAATGTGTGAATACTACACATTTAGAGAAAATTGACAGATTTTATTATGATTAAAATTTATTTTAAGATGAAATTTATTTTTAAGATTAGTAGGGTATTATTACACTCATAGACGACCTCCCTGGTGTGTTGGTCGTCTGCTTTATTTTGATCCAGCTTTATATAACTTTAATTAAAACTTTACTCTTTCTCTTCTTTTGTTGCTGCCCATATAAAACCGCCAACGCCAATGGCAAAAACTATCACTAACAAAACTACTTCACTGATATCAACACTACTCATAACTATCCTTGATTTTTATTATAATTATACTCTTAGATTTGTTATCTAACTGTTTATCTCATCTTGATTTTTTTCTTTTAACTGTCCACAAGCGGCACTGATATCTATTCCTTTAGAATCGCGTATGGTAGAGAGTAAACCGTGGTTTATAAGGTATTCCTGAAATTTGATCATATCTTCGCGTGATGGACGTTCGTAAGGTGTACCAGGATAGGGATTAAAATAGATAAGGTTTACTTTTGCTTTAATTCCGCTAAGGAGTTTTACAAGTTTTTTTGCAGAACCCAAATCATCATTTTTATTTTTAATGACAAGGTATTCAAACATAACACGCTTGCGTGTATCAATTGGAAAACGTTTTACCGCTTCTATAATTGAGTTGATGTTATGTGCTTTATTCATCGGAATAAGCTCTGTGCGCAGTTCATCATCAACCGCATGGAGTGATATGGCTATATGCACACCCAGATCCATTTGACCGAGTTTGTCTATTTTGTTACTGAGACCACTTGTGCTTACTGTTTGTCTTTTTGCAGAAATGGCAAGTCCCTCTTCTTCTTTAAAAATTTCTATAGCCTGTGCAAGATTTTTAAGATTGTCGAGAGGTTCCCCCATTCCCATGTACACTATATTTATCTTTCTGTTATGTTTGTGTTTGTTGTCACGTTTGAGTGTTACTACCTGTGCAACAATTTCTCCGGCAGTCAAATCACGGGTAAAACCGCCTTTGGCCGTCAAACAAAAACTACAGCCGACTTTGCAGCCAACCTGTGTGGAAACACAGACTGTATATTTTGCCTCTTGTGTTATTTCACCATTTTCATCAACTTGCTCATCTTTCATTTTAAGCCAGACTGCTTCAACGGTCTTGCCGTCCTGTAGCTGCAAAAGATATTTTATTGTACCGTCGCTTGACTCTTCTTTTCGTACGATTTCCATGGGATTGATGGTATATTTTTCGCTCAGTTCTTCTTTTAATGCTTTTGGGATGTTTTTCATTGCATCGAAATCCTGTGCATACTGATGATACAGCCAACCATAAATCTGTTTGGCACGAAAAGATGGTTTGACTAACTGTGTCAGTTCTTTTTGTGTGAAGTCATATAAAGAAGGTTTCATTTTGCTGTTAGCTCTGCTATACGCTTTTTTACATGCTCTTCAAGGAGTTCTTTTGCTTTGGATTGATTCTTGAGAAAATCTTCATGAGCCTGTTTGTTAGTATAGTTTGTTATACAAAACACACCGCCGGCAGGAATATTAAACTCCTGGGCAATGCGCAACACTGAAAAAAATTCCATATTTTCTATGCCGACGCCAAATTTTAAAAAGTTTTTTGTCAATGTTTCGTTTGTAGATATATAATTTGATGAGTTGACAACAATGTCTTTTTTATTGGTAGTGTTTGTTGTGACAACATTATCAAGCGGTGTATAGGCATCATTACTTAAAAATGCCAGTTCTATATTTGCAGCGGTTTTTGATTCTATGATATCAAATATTTTTTTTTCTCCATAGCTTCCTGCAGTTCCTACAAAGAGTAAAAATTCCGGTTTGTCAAATAGACAAAGCCGTGTAAGATTCATAGCTGTTTCAATGAGCCCTACTCCCATTGGAGTTGCAAAAGAAAATGTTTCATTGTTTCCTGCACATATAATCATTGTTATAGCCTTACCGGAATATTTTGTTCATGTAAATAATGTTTTAGATCCATTATATCTATCTCTTTGTAGTGAAATATGGAAGCAGCCAATGCAGCATCTGCTCCGTGTTCAAATGCTTCTTTTATATGTTGCATTGTACCTGCACCGCCACTGGCTATGACCGGTACATGTACTGCACGGCTTATCTGTTCTGTTATATTGAGCTCAAAACCTGCTTTGGTTCCATCCGCATCCATAGATGTCAAAAGAATTTCTCCGCTTCCTCTGTCTACAACCTCTTTTGCCCACTCTACGGCGTCTATACCTGTATCTACGCGTCCGCCGTTTAGGTAAACATTGTATTTGTCACCTGTTTTTTTCACATCAATTGCTGTGACAATACACTGTGATCCAAAGCGTTTGGCACCTTCGTCTATGAGTTGGGGTCTTTTTATGGCTGCGGAATTAACGCTGACTTTATCACAGCCGACATTTAAAAGTTTGTATATATCATCTAGTTTGCGAATGCCTCCGCCTACAGTTAGCGGTATAAAAATTTCTCGTGCTACCTGGGCAACTATATCTACTATTGTGTCTCTGTTGTCAGAAGAAGCTGTAATATCCAAAAATGTAATTTCATCTGCACCCTCTTCATTGTATCTGCGGGCTACTTCAACAGGGTCACCGGCATCTTTGAGTCCTACAAAATTGACGCCTTTGACAACACGTCCGTCTTTTACATCCAGGCATGGGATGATTCTCTTTGCAAAATAATTCATAGCGCAATTATACACTTTTAGGCTTAATGATTGATTTTGTTTCACGTGAAACAAAAGTTTTATATTGCTTTAATATAGTTAGGACTATAATCGTTCATTATATTTGGATAGGAATGTAGATGAAGAAGGATGAAACATTAAAAAGTTTAGAAAATGCAGAAGTAGAATTGACAAGGTTTGTAGAAACAGCAAAATCTTTAATAGACGGGATAGATCCGGAAGATAGAATTTTACCAACTTCATCCAGAGAAACAAAATTTGGTCAATGGTTTTATACCGATGGACAGAAGTTGAAGATACTCTCAAACAATCCGCTGGAGTGTATGAGCAATATTGAAGAGCTTCATGACAAACTTCATGAAAGATATCGTGAAATTTTCGACTTGTATTTTGCTGAAGAAAAAAAAGGCGGATTTTTATTAAGAATATTTAAACCAAAGCAAAAGGTATTGACTGAGTCGGAGTTGAAGCTTGTAAACGAAAAGTATCTTGCAATGGAACAAATAGCCGAAGAACTTTTGGCAGAAATAGCAAGACTGCAAAGACGACTAGTGGCCGTTTCAGAAGAAAAAATCAATGCTTTAGTATAAAAAAAGAGAAAAAAATTGATTTTTTCAGTCTGTTACCTTTTTGTAAGTAAAAAAAAGATATCATAGTGCTATGAATAGAGAAAGTATTGTAGCAAAGAAGAAGTTTGGACAAAACTTTCTGAAAGACCAGTCAGTTTTAAGACAAATCGTCGAAGCGATGCCCAAAAACGAGAATAAAATCGTAGAAATTGGGCCTGGCTTAGGTGATTTAACTAAATTTTTAGTTGATGTCAAAAGTGTAGAAGCTTTTGAGGTAGATACCGATTTATGTAAACTGTTACAAAGTACATTTAAAGAAGAGATTGCTACCAAGCGACTCCATATAAACTGTGGAGATGTTTTAAATGCTTGGCAGAGTGAACTTGTGCGTGAGCCTTATGATTTGGTGGCAAATTTGCCCTATTATATTGCTACGAACATACTATTGAAAGCACTCGCAGATCCTATGTGTAAAAATATACTTGTAATGGTTCAACTTGAAGTAGCAGAAAAGTTTTGTGCAACTGCAGGTGAAAAAGTTTTTGGTTCTTTGAGCGTAATAGCCCAAAGTATAGGAACAGCACAGATTGTTGTGAAAGTTCCCCCGACTGCATTTGATCCTCAGCCCAAAGTGGATTCTGCTGTTTTTCTGATAGAGAAAAATGCTGATAGAAATGACAAAGAGTTCGAGGATATGCTAAGAGTTGCATTTTCGCAGCCTCGAAAAACTTTGGTGAAAAATCTATCTTCAAAATATGACAGGAAAAAACTTCAGGAAGTTCTGGAAAAACTGGAACTTGCATTAACGGTTCGGCCTCATCAGGTAAGCACTAACGACTATCACCAACTCTATAAATTAACAAGGAGTTTGGATGGCAGAAGAGACACAAGAGGTAGCACAAAGCAAACCTCAGGAACAACGCAAACCAAATAACAACCGCAAACCAAATAACAATCGTAGACCAAACGGCAATCAGAAGAAGCCAAACGGTGAAAAAAATGCAAATGCAAAACCAAGAACAAACAACAATAAAAACAAAAGTCGCGGCCGTCACAAAAGAGGAGCTTCTCCTATTGATGACAAGCTTAAAGCATTTGTTGTAAAAAATCAGGAAGCACACAAGCAAAGACTGAATCCTCACTATAAACTTGATTTGGAATCAAAAGCGAGAGTCCGTGTCACACCACTTGGAGGGCTTGGAGAAATCGGCGGAAATATTGCTGTATTTGAAACTGACAATGAAGCGATTCTTGTCGATGTAGGGATGAGTTTTCCGGATGAAGAGATGCACGGGGTTGATATACTGATTCCCGATTTTACCTATCTGCATGAAATCAAGCATAAAATTGTCGGTATTATCATTACGCATGCGCATGAAGATCATATCGGTGCAGTACCGTATCTTTTTAGAGAACTGCAGTTTCCTATATACGGAACGCCATTGCCTTTGGCAATGATTGGAAACAAATTTGATGAGCATCATTTAAAAGAGGCTAGAAAATATTTTAATCCTATTGAAAAAAGAAAAGTCTATAAAATAGGAAATGATTTTGAAGTTGAGTGGATGCATATGACCCACTCTATTTTAGACTCTTCTTCTGTGGCGATTACAACAGCAGCCGGAACTGTGATACATACAGGTGATTTCAAGATTGACTATACACCGATAGACGGGTATCCCGCAGACTTACACCGTTTGGCACATTATGGCGAAAAAGGGGTGTTGTGTTTGATGAGTGATTCGACAAATTCACATAATCCTAATCCTACACCGTCTGAGTTAAGCGTTGCACCGGCACTTGACCGTGTATTCAGCAAGGCAGAGGGAAGAGTGGTTCTTTCAACGTTCAGCTCAAATATTCATCGTGTTTATCAGGCAATTCAGTATGCTGTGAAATATGGTCGTAAAATTTGTGTTATCGGACGTTCTATGGAGCGTAATCTTGAAGTGGCTATGCAATATGACTATATTAAATTACCAAAAAATATCTTTGTGGAACCGGATGAAGTGGCACACATGAGTGATAAAGATGTTTTAATCGTGACAACAGGTTCTCAGGGTGAAGGCAATTCGGCACTGTTTAGAATGTCAATAGGTGAGCACAGACATATTAAAATTAAACCGACTGATTTGATTGTTCTCTCTTCCCGTGCTATTCCTGGTAATGAGGGTTCTATTTCCCAAATGCTTAATCACCTGCAAAAATGTGGAGCTAAAATTGCCTATGACAAAGATTTACATGTTTCAGGACATGCATCTTTAGAAGAGCAAAAATTGATGCTTCGTCTCGTTAATCCTAAGTTCTTTTTACCGATTCACGGTGAATACAATCATGTAATGAAACATAAAGAGACTGCAATGCTGTGTGGTGTTCCTGAGAGAAATATTTTGCTTATGACAGATGGAGAACAGATAGAGATTGCACCAAAATATATGAGAAAAGTCAAAACTGTAAAAACCGGCAAGACATATATTGACAATCAAAACAATTATGAAATCGAAGATGACATAGTTATGGATCGCCAAAAACTTGCGACAGACGGTGTTGTTATGATAGTGGCTCAGGTGAGTGAACAAACCGGAAAAATGATGGATAAACCAAAAGTGACATCATTTGGTCTGGTCGCTGACAAAAGAGACAGGGCTTTTGCAAAAGAGATAGAAGAAATACTGGAAAACTTCCTGTTGAACATGAAGCCCGGACTTATCGGTAATCCTAAAACTTTAGAAGGTGATTTGCGTCAGGTTATCAGAAAACATATTTTCAGAAAAATGAAAAAATACCCGCTGATTGTTCCAAATATCTTTATTCACTAAAAAAATACCTCAAGTTTACTCTTGAGGTATTTTTATTACATCATCTTTTCAGCAAATTCTTGCTACTCTATCATACTAAAAACTTTAAAAGGCATAACCTTGTCAGAGAATAAAAACAGTGAATTTGAAAATGCAGTCAAAATAATGATGCATCATGTCGGAGAAGATCCAAGTCGTGAAGGGCTGTTGGATACACCTGCACGCGTGCGAAAAGCCTATGAGTTTATTTACGGCGGATACAAAGAAGATCCTGCGGAAATTTTAAAAAAAGCGCTTTTTACGACCTCCAATGATGAAATGGTTTTGGTAAAAGACATAGAGTTCTATTCTACATGTGAACATCATCTTCTGCCTATTATCGGTCGGGTACATGTAGCCTATATTCCAGACGGAAAAGTGGTCGGACTTTCCAAAATTCCCCGAGTTGTCAATGTGTTTGCCCGCCGTATGCAGATTCAAGAACAGCTGACGGAACAGATTGCTGATGCCATTATGGATACGATTGCGCCAAAGGGTGTTGGTGTTGTCATTCAGGCGCGTCATATGTGTATGGAGATGCGCGGTGTTGAAAAGATAAACTCAACGACAACATCATCAGCGCTTCGCGGACTTTTCAAAAAAGATGAAAAAACACGCAGTGAATTCTTTTCTCTCATTAATTCTCCTACGGGAAACAGATACTAAAATATGCCATTATCATCACTGAAAGAGAAACTTGCAAATAAAAACTATTCGGTCTCTTTTGGCGAGGTTGTGAAAATAAACGCAACGATTATCACGGCAAAAGGTTTACATGTAAGCATCAGCGATATGGTAAAGATTGTCTCAGATACTACAGGACAGGAGACTGTTGGGATGGTAACGGAGATTGATGCAGATCTCTTTTTCATTACACCTTTTTCATTTGTAGAGGGATTTCGTTCGGGAGATAAAGTATTTTTAGATTCCACAGGGTTGAATATTCCTGTAGGCCCTGCTCTTTTGGGACGTGTAGTAGATCCGTTTATGCGCCCTGTTGACGGCAAAGGCAGTATAAAAGAGGGAAAGCTTACTCCTATCATAAAAGCACCAATAGCGGCAATGAAAAGAGGTATGATAGATGAAGTTTTTTCTGTGGGGGTCAAATCAATTGACGGACTGCTTACCTGCGGAAAAGGACAGAAACTCGGAATATTTGCAGGAAGCGGTGTCGGAAAATCAACCTTGATGGGTATGATTGTCCGCGGAGCAGATGCCCCTATCAAGGTCGTAGCGCTCATCGGTGAACGCGGTCGTGAAGTTCCTGAGTTTATAGAAAAAAATCTCGGTGGTGATTTGACAAATACTGTTATAGTCGTGGCAACATCAGATGATTCTCCTTTGATGCGAAAATACGGTGCTTTTGCCGCAATGAGTGTTGCCGAACATTTTAAGGATCAGGGCAGAGATGTGCTCTTTATTATGGATTCTGTCACACGTTTTGCTATGGCACAGCGTGAAATAGGACTGGCACTTGGAGAACCGCCGACTTCAAAAGGCTACCCTCCCTCCTCTCTCACTCTTTTGCCCCAGTTAATGGAACGTGCCGGAAAAGAAGAAGGCAAAGGAAGCATTACGGCCTTTTTTACTGTTTTGATAGAGGGGGATGATATGGGTGATCCTATCGCTGATCAGTCGCGTTCCATTTTAGACGGTCATATTGTACTCTCACGGGAAATGACAGATTTTGGCATCTATCCGCCTGTGCATATTTTAAATTCGGCTTCAAGGGTTATGAGTGATATCATTACACCGGAGCATCTCAAGGCAGTGATGAAATTTAGGCGACTGTATACATTGCTCAAAGAGAATGAAACGCTCATAAGAATAGGTGCCTATACAAAAGGCAGTGATGCTGAACTTGACGAGGCTATTGATAAAAAAGAGGATATGGAAAAATTCATAACGCAAGATTCGACAATACAGATACCGTTTAGTGAGACTGTCGAGGTGTTAACTGCTCTTATTAATTCATAATATTTGTGAATCAAACCAGCTGTCCCGTGAACATTTTTCCCCCTGTTCGTGAGTAATGGCAAGTTTTTTGGTGCTATATGTTTCATAGCCGTTCATGATAATTCTAATCTCTTTGTCTATACCGAAAATATCAATATAGGAATAAATGATATTTTCAGCACTGTTGAATCTATTTGTATTGATGAGTTGTTTTATCTGTGTGTAGAAACTGAGTCGAAGAAGATTCCCTGTTCTTTGTCTTCTTGAAGGTGTATATATCAGTTCCCCCAGTGTCTTTTTTATGTGTTGTATATCACCGTTAAGCGCATGTTTTTCACACTCATTCATAAGCTTCTGCCAGTGTTTTTCAAGAAGTTTTGTAATTTCAAGATTTTGCAGTCTTGTATCGCTGTCTATAAGTTCATAGCATTTTTTAAAATCATTATTTGTATAGTATGAGAGAAATTTTTGTACAGATTGCGCATATTCATATAACTCTTGCAGTATATTCCTGTTACATGTAAAGAGCTGTGCAGATTTTATTTGCTGTAGTGCTTTTTCAACATTGGCGCTGTCAATTGTATTTTTTATATTTTGCAAAAGCATTTCTTGTGATTTTTGCAGTTCATAATATCCGGGAATATCCTTAAAAACCTCATATTTTGATATAAGTCTGTCAATTGTCCTGTATTCTTTATATTGCAGTGCTTTTAAAAATACTAAAAATTCTTCATTTTGTCTGAGCAAAAGGTTTATAAGCGGGCGTTTTGGCAAAATTGTTATGTATGGGAGCAAAAGTTCTTTTGCTCTGTCTAAATTGCCAATGAGGATCTGTTTTTGGGCAAAAATATATGATTTTTTAAAATCAGCTTCCATTTTTTTATAGACAGAGGTATGTTGCAAGGGTGCAAACTTTTCACTGAGTTTGTAGGCAAGAGCATATTTTTTGTCTCTGTAAAAGTGTTGAAAGGCTGCATAATTTTTATGCGCTTTGAACAAAAGCTTAATATCATCTGTTTTACTGTTTATCTGCTGTAGGATATTGAGAATTTTTTTTAGTTCATTTTTATTGGAGTTTATAAGATGAACAAAAGCTTTTGCATAAAGTTTTTGATAAAGGGTTTCAACTTTTTTATGCTCTTTTGTACCTTGAAGTCGCGGATCTGCATCAATTATGTCAAAAGCTTTGACAATATCTTTGCGAAGTATACACATTTTCAGATCATCAGCATCGGCAAATGTAATAGTGTAGAGTTGTTGGTTTTTTAGAGCAACGACAAGCTTTTTCTTATGCGTCAAAATCATAGTATCGACTTCATGCCCGAAGCTGAGATATTTTGGGCTTACAAGCTTTTTGCTTCTAATATTTACAAGCGAAATACTCTTTGATCTTCCGCTTATAAGTGCAAAATCAGTCCGGGGAAAATATATAATATTTTTTATTGCACCAAAAGGCATATGTAAAGAGAAGTTTTCTTCATCTTTGTGAAGTTTTTGTATATAGAGTGTGCCATCATGACTGCCAAGCATAAGCGTCTGCTCGTTTATGAAGCATAAAGCCTCAATAGCTACTTTAGAAACACAAAGTTTTTTTATCTGCTGGTGTGACTGCAGATGAATTATACTGACATAACCTCCATAGCCGCTGCATGCCATATAGTTTCTATGAAAAGCAAAAGCATTGATATTTTGGTGTTTAAACGAGATAAGACGGGCTATTTCTCTTTGAGTATCATGCCGGTAGAGCATAACTCTACCCTCGTTCGTAGCACTGACAATATAAGGCATATCCTGTATAAAATGAAGTGCGGTAACAGTACCATTGTCGGTATAAATAGTTTGCAAAAGACTTTTGTTTGTTAAAGAAACTATATATATTTGGATACCATTGGCTATGGCGCAAATATTTTCGCTTGGATGAACAGCAACGGCAGTTGTTTTATAATTTAACTGTGCGATGGAGAGGATTTTTTTATTTTGACAATCATCAGCATCAAAAATTCGCATACCATGGAGTTTGGTACTGAGTGCTACGGTGTTATTGTCCAAAGCCTGTAAGACAGTGATTTGAGAGCGGACTTTTAGACACTCATAAATCTTTGGCATGCAAGGCTTCTAAAAGATTTTATTCACTAAAAGCTGGGCAGAGACCCTGCCGTTAAATTCATTTTTGGTTACGGAGTAACTGCATGTAATCTTTTTATTCTCTGGCATTTCATAAACACGCCGAAAAGCAATAAGCTCTATAGTCTCTCTTTGATGCGGGTATTGTCTGATTTCAATGCGCGAATGTGATTTGTCGGCACCCATCAGTTTTATACTGACAACTTCTGCATCTTTTATAAGAAAAGTCGGCCGGAGATTCGCTTCTCCATAGGGTTCAAACTGTTCAAGCAAATCCAGCAGTTCTGTATCTATATCTTCGCTTGCCAAGATTCCGCTTATCTGTTCTTTTGGTATAAAATCATCATCAGGAATTCTTTGTGCACTTCTATTGACAGCTTCTCTAAAGGCTGCTATATCCTTTACATGTAAACCCAGTCCTGCTGCCATTTTATGCCCGCCAAATTTAGTTAACAGATGTTCATTTTCTTTTATGAGTTCATATATATTGACCTCACCGATACTTCTGGCACTCCCTTTGGCTTCTTCATCTTTTATACTCAAAACTATAGCAGGAGATCCAAACTTATCAACCAAACGGGCGGCTACAATGCCTACAACACCTTCATGCCAGTTTTTACCTGCCACAACAATAATTCTATCGTTTTTATTGACAGAGTTCAGTGCCTCTTGCGTTGTTTGTGCTTCAGTCTCTTTTCGTAGATTATTGAGCTGTCCCAAGAGTTCAAACTGTTTATAAGCCGTATGTGTATCGGATGCAGTATAAAAATCAAGGGCAATAGAAGCATCTTCAAGGCGTCCGGCAGAGTTGATACGCGGTGCTATGTTAAATGCGATATCTTCACTTGTGATGTTTGACTTGTTTAAAAAGTCCCTGATAATAACACTGGCAGGCCTGTTGGAGTGCATAAGGAGATTAAGCCCTTCTTTGACAAGTGTTCTGTTTATATTGACAAGAGGCATAATGTCCGCAATAATTGCAATCGCCAAAATATCTAAAAATTGCTTCATATCTATACTGAGTGCAAGCTCTTTTTTAACAAGTCCAAGTAAAAGCCATGCAACCTGTGCGCCACATATCTCTTTAAAAGGATAGTTACATGTAGAGAGCTTTGGATCAACAATAGCATAGGCATCTGGTAAAACATCGCCTGGAGTATGATGATCAGTAATAATTAGGTCTATTTTGCGTTGTTTGCATATATCGGCTGCTTCTATTGCAGATATTCCGTTATCAACAGTTATAATCAAGTCCGTATCCACTCTTTGCAAAACAGTAGGATTTACCCCATAACCATCATGAAAACGATTGGGAATAATAGCTTCAAGAGGATAGGGAATCTGCTTGAAAAAATCAACAACTATAGCAGTAGAGCTGACACCGTCTACATCATAATCACCTACTAACGTTATACGTTTGTTAGCGCGTATAGCTTCTGCAATTTTTTTTGCGGCTTTATCCGCATCATGAAGCAATTGTGGATTTGGAATTTGGGAAAGTTTTTTGTCTTCCTTGTCAAACCTTTGTGCAAGCAGAGCAAAAAGGTCTGATTTGTTTAAGTGGGGTATATTACTCAGCATTTAAACTGGCATTGACAAATGCTAGTATAGATGGATTTGGAGTTTGGAGGCGTGATGTGAATTCAGGGTGAAACTGCACCCCTAAAAACCATGGATGGCCTTGAATCTCTACTGTTTCTATCAACCCGTCAGACTCACCTGTGACTATCATGCCGGCATCCTCAAGCTGTTGTCTGTAGGCAGGGTTTGCTTCATATCGGTGACGGTGTCTTTCATAAATTGTTTTTTGTCCGTTATAGGCTTCACGGAGCAAAGAACCCTCTTTTGTGTCACACGGGTACTCTCCAAGACGAAGGGTCCCGCCCATCGGCGACTGATGTGTCCGAAGCTGCATACCGCCGCTTTGGTCCAAAAAGTTGTCTATAAGATAAATCATAGGGTGCGGTGTGTTTTCATCAAATTCAACGGAGTTTGCACCCTCCAGTCCAAGCACATTTCTTGCATATTCTACAAGCGTAAGCTGCATGCCCAGACAGATGCCGAGATAAGGTATCTTGTTGACACGGGCATACTCAATTGCCTGTATTTTTCCTTCAATTCCCCGGTTTCCAAAACCGCCTGCTACCAATATGCCGTCACAGTCACTCAGAAGTGTCTGTGCATCTCTTTCTTCTATCTCTTCAGAATCAACCCAGCAGATTTCAACTCTGCTGTCAAGATGAGCTCCGGCATGAATAAGAGCCTCTGTTAGTGATTTGTAGGACTCTTTGAGGGCAAGATATTTTCCGACAAATCCTATAACTACTTTTCCTTTTGGCTGTACGATTTTTTTGACAAGAGTATCCCACTCTTGCATATCAGGTTCTATCTCGCCAAGATCAAGTTCTTTTGCTATAGGTTTTAAAATATTTTGTCTTAAAAATGACATAGGAACATCATATATGCTTGCAGCATCAAGTGCTTCTATAACACTGTCCGGTGCAACATCACAGCTCATTGCAAGCTTTTTCTTGAATGTTTTGGGCAGAGCATTTTCGCTTCTTGCTATAATCATCTGCGGTGTGATACCGATACGGCGAAGTTCCTGAACCGAGTGCTGTGTCGGCTTTGATTTCATCTCACCGGCTGCTTTAATGTAGGGAATAAGGGTTACATGGACAAAAAATGTACCGGCAACTTCATCATCATGTTTCATTTGGCGAATTGCTTCCATAAATGGCAGCCCTTCAATATCACCAACCGTTCCTCCAAGTTCCACTACAAGAATATCATGCCCTTCCCCGGCTGCTTTTATACGCTTGACAATTTCACCGACAATATGCGGAACAACCTGAATGGTCTGTCCGAGATACCCGCCTGCGCGTTCACGCTCAATTACACTTGAGTAAACCTGCCCTGTTGTAAAGTTGGATGTTTTTAAAAAAGACTTGTCCAGGAAACGTTCATAGTTTCCAATATCAAGATCAGTTTCTGCGCCGTCTTTTGTAACAAAAACTTCTCCATGCTCCAGCGGACTCATCGTACCCGGGTCAACATTGATATACGGATCAATTTTAAGCATGCCTATATTCTTACCGGCATGTTTGAGTAAAGTACCTATACTGGCAGCTGTAATCCCTTTTCCAAGAGAGCTTAATACTCCACCGGTAACAAAAATGAATTTAGTCATTAAAAAATCTCCATATATATTAAGTATAAGCGCGATTATAGTATATAATGTCTTATTAAATTATGAAAGTAACTGTATGCAAAATGTTTTAGTCTATATAATCATCGCTCTTGGGGTTTCCATAGTTATTAATATCTTTTTGAAAAAAATAGGCATATCACAGATTATAGGCTATATTCTGACCGGAACACTTATTGCCTATGGTTTTGATCTGCATAAAGCCAGTCATTCGCATGCTTTGGAGATGGCAGGGGAATTCGGTATTGTATTTTTGATGTTTACCATAGGGCTTGAAATATCTTTGGCAAAAATGGGTTCGATGAAAAGAGAGATTTTTGCCAACGGATTTTTACAGGTCGGACTGACTACGGTTGTCACCTATCTGCTAGCCCATTATATTTTTGCTCTGGGACCAAAATCATCCATAATTATAGCACTGGCGTTTTCGCTTTCATCAACAGCAATCGTACTGACATATTTAAAAAGTTCTAAAGAGATTTATACTCCGTACGGGCAGAATGCAACAGGAATTCTGATTTTTCAGGATATTGCAGTGATTCCTATTTTAATTCTGATAAGCTTTTTAACCAAAGAGGGAGATCAGGAGATCTTTGTCATTTTATGGCATACACTTTTAAGTGTTTCTGTTGTTATCGCTGTGATGTTTACATTCGGCAAGAGAGTTGTTGCCTGGCTGCTGCATTTTTCATCCTCGTCAGAGGTAGACGAACTCTTTATGGGTTCTGTACTCTTTATCGTCATGGCATCTTCTCTTTTTGCCTACTATATGGGTTTTACCTACTCTTTAGGCGCATTTGTAGCCGGTATGATTATCGCGGAAACGAAATACCATCATAAAGTAGAATCAGATATCGCACCGTTTAAAGATATTCTTTTGGGAACATTCTTTGTTGTTGTGGGTATGAAAATTGACATCTTCTTGTTCGTTGACAATATCGGACTTATTATCGGTCTGTTTTTACTGATTTTTATTATAAAATCGCTCCTTATGTTTTTGGTCTTGCGGTTAAGCTCAAGCAGTGCAGTTTCCTTAAAAACGGCACTCTTCCTTTCTCAGGTAGGCGAATTTTCATTTGTAATTTTTGCACTCGCGGCATCAGGGCATATTATTGATGAGCAGTTGGCTTCTTTGTTGGTACTGATAGTGATTTTTTCCATGATAGTGACACCGTTTTTTGTTCCCTTTATCAATGCTGTAACCACCAGGCTGATAAAAGAAAAAGATATTGTTACAGATATGTCTGCACTTAAGGGCAGAGAAAATCATGTGGTTGTGTGCGGATACAGCGTGGTCGGTAAATTTGTGACACAGTATCTTGAAGAACTTGATGTTCCCTATGTTATCATTGACAATTCAAACAAACATGTACAGGAAGCACTGGAAGAAGGAAGAGAAGCCTATCTCGGAGATGCTTCCAAAACAGCTATTTTGCAAGCGCTCCATATTGAAAAAGCTGCTGCAATAATTGTAACACTTGACAATATTGCGAAGAAGCGCCTTATTTGCGAAGCAGTGCTGAATCATTCAAGAAATGCAAATTTGATTGTAAAAGTGGTTTCACTGGAAGAGAAAGAGAAGCTTTCAGATTTGGCTATAACGAATATTGTGGACGGAAAAGTAGAGGTGGCACGTGTTTTGGTTGAGAGAATGTTAACCTGCCAGCTAAAATATCGCTAGCGGTTGTATACTAGTTTCCGCGTGAGCCCGGCTTAATGGCCTGGCTGCCGTCTTTGCAAAGCGGACATGTCTCAGGCGGATACATTTCAAAGGTGAAGTCTGCAAGTGCAAAAAACGGAATATCCTGAGGAAGCTTGCAGTTTGGCTTTGTCTCTATGTTGCTGCCCTCTCTGTGGCAAAATCCGCGGTTCGCCAATGCGGCAATGCCGACTATTTCACCACCCAGTTCTTTGACAACTGCAGCAGCTTCCATAGCGCTTCCTCCGGTTGTAATGATATCTTCGCACATCAAAACCTTTTCACCCGGTTTGATTTCAAAACCGCGGCGAACAGTCATCTTGCCGTCAACCCGTTCAGCAAATATACTTCTTGCATCAAGTGCCGTAGCAAGCGCAAAACCTGCAATCAAACCGCCAAGCGCCGGAGCACAGACGGTATCAATCTCAAGGCCGCTTGCCTTGATCTGCTTGGCAAGTTCCTCTGCTAAAAGTTTCGCTGTTTTGGGATCTTCCAAAACTTTTGCAGATTGAAGATAAAACTGTGAATGGTTGCCTGAACTCAATTTGAAATGCCCTTCCAAAAGTGCTTCGGCATCCATATATATTTGCTTTATGTCCACGAATTAAACCTTTAGAATTTCAGCTTCTTTGTCTTTTAAGATGCTGTCAACTTTAGAGATATATTTGTCTGTTATTTTTTGTATATTGTCCTGAGCGGATTTAGACTCATCCTGCGTAATCTCTTTTTCTTTTTCAAGTTTTTTGATTTTGTCGTTGGCGTCGCGTCTGTCATTTCTAATGGATACTTTGGCATTCTCACCCATAGTTTTCATTTTTTTTACAGATTCCTGACGCTGTTCCACTGTCATGGCAGGAAAGAAAAGTTTAATCTGCTCTCCGTCATTATTAGGGTTTACGCCGATATTTGCCGCATTGATAGCAGACTCGATATCAGACAAAAGGTTCTTTTCCCAGGGATTGATGACAATAGTTGTCGCATCGGTTGCCAAAACAGAACCCACCTGATCAAGAGGAGTAGGCGTGCCGTAATAGTCAATTTTTACATTATCAAGTACAGCAGTTGTGACCTTCCCTGTTCTGAGTGTTTTGAAATCTCTTTGCATATGTTCAATGCTGCCTTGCATTTTCGTTTCACATTCATTAAATATTTCGTTTAACATTCTGTTTTTCTCCTTAAAAAGATTATTTTTTTGGTGTTTCTGGTTTTTCAGTCGAAGCAGTCGGTACTGCAGGAGCAGCTACATTTGTTGTCGGAACCATTTCATCTATCACAGAAGACTGTGCAGACTGAGAATACATGTATCCCAGTGTGATTGTATTGACAACGAACAAAAAGCCGATGGTAAATGTTGTTTTTGCCAAGAAACTGCTTGGCCCTTTTGCACCAAAAACCGATTCATTTGAACCACTGTAAGCACCAAGGCCTATGCTTGAGCTTTTTTGTAAGAGCACAGCGATAACCAAGATGATAACTAAGACGATTTGAATTATAAGTAAAAGACTGGTTGTCATATATTTTCCTAAATTATAAAGTGGAGAATTATATCTAAAAAACCTTATATTATCAAACTCTAAAAAAGAGGGTATAATTACAATTATTAAATAAAAATTATTTCGAAGGGTGGGCAGTGAAAAATATAAAAATTATTGCATTGATTCTTATTTTGTTTATGGCAAGCCTGTTTCTTGTTATAGAAAATGAAAAAAAACCTCAAACAAATACAAAACCGATAGTCGGGGTAACCACATTTGCTCTTTATGATATTACAAAGCATATTGCAGGCGATACTCTTGATGTCGTTAATATTTTGCCTTTTGGTGTTGACCCTCACAGTTTTGAACCAACTCCCAAGCTTATGGGCAACATAGAAAAAAGTGCCTTGGTTTTTTACAGCGGCGCAGGATTGGAACCATGGGTACACGGATTTGCATTTAAACAAAAGGCTGTCAATATCAGTAAGTATGTAAAATTACGAGAACTTGCAGATACGGATGAAAACGAAGAAAAGGAACATATCGGGCATCACCATCATGAAGGAGTGGACCCTCACTACTGGCTTGATTTTGACAATATGAAAAAAGCTGCACAAGTGATAACAAATGAACTTATTGCACTGCAGCCTCAATACAAAGAACTTTACATTAAAAACAGAGACAGATATGTAAAAATGCTCAATACGCTTGACCAGGAATACAAACAGAAACTTGCAAACTGTAAGCAAAAAAGTGTTGTTGTTACACATAATGCTCTTGGCTATATTGCAGACAGGTACGGATTTGGAGTAGAATCATTGACGGGACTCTCTCCCGAAGCTGAACCGAGTGCCAAAGCAATGAAAAGAGTTTTTCAGGATATTCGCAAAAAAGGCATACAGACAATTTTTTATGAAAATTTTGTAAATGACAAGGTAACCAAAACAATAGCAAAGGATGCAAATATCACTGTTGATGTTTTTCAGCCTTTGGGCAATATTACAGCAGATGAAGCAAAGGCGGGTATGACATACCAGGCAATTATGCAAAAAAATCTTAAAAAACTCTCAAAGGCGCTTATGTGCAGATGAAATTCAAAGTTCCCATCTTTGATGTAAAAAAGCTTAGCTTTATTGTTCGCGGACAGAAAATTCTTCAGGATATTTCATTTGAAATTTTTGAAGGAGAATACATTGCCATTATCGGACCAAACGGTGGCGGGAAAACAACGCTCATCCGTATGCTTCTCGGATTGGAACAGCCTACATCCGGAGAAATCAGAATATTTGGCAAAAAGTTAAAAGAGTTTAAAGAGTGGTACAAAATAGGCTATGTGCCACAGCGCGCAACGCTCGTAGACGAAAACTTTCCGGCGACTGTTGAAGATATTGTAAAAATGGGGCGTATAGCAAAAAGAGGAATACTGGCCGGTATAAGTAAAGAAGACAAAGAAATGGTAGAAGATGCCATGATAAAAATGGATATTCTTAATTTAAGAGATAAAATGGTTGGTACCCTCTCAGGCGGTCAGCGTCAAAGGGTCATGATAGCAAGAGCTCTGGCCTCTTGCCCAAAAATTCTGATTCTTGACGAACCCAATACCGGTGTAGATATGGTGTCTCAGCAAAGATTTTACACATTGCTGGCGAAGCTGAATAAAGAAGAACAGATAACCATTTTGTTTATTACGCATGATATCGGTGTTATAGCTGATGATATCGGACGTTTATTTACTATAAATCAAAAAGCGACAATTTGTAATGACCCAAAAAAGATGCTTTCTTGTGAAGAAGTAAGTGATTTGTATGGCATAGATGCCCATGCCCTTCATCACCACAAGCATGAGCATTAAGGATTCCTATGTTTGAAATGTTTGAATATGATTTTATGCAAAGAGCCTTTGTTGCAGGACTTTTTATAGCCGTGCTTGCTTCTGTAAGCGGAAATTTTGTAGTACTTCGCCGTTACTCTCTTATGAGTGAGACTCTGGCACATTCGGCGCTTGTCGGAGTTGCTGTCGGACTTGTGGCAGGATATAATCCTTTGTGGGTTGCTGTTGGTGTTGCGATTGCTTCTGCATGGTTGATAGAATATCTGCGAAGTGCATTTTCACTCTACAGCGATGCTATATTGGCTATAATCCTTTCAGGTTCACTGGCAATTGCTGTGATTATTGTCTCTTTGGGCGGTGCTTTTAACAATTCTCTTTTTTCTTATCTGTTTGGTTCTATTTTATCGGTGACAGATGAAGATGTAATGACAATAGTCACAGTAGGGAGTCTCTCTTTACTCTTTTTGCTGCTTTTCTCAAAAGAACTTTATTTTATTGCTTATGACGAAGAAGTAGCTCAAACAAGCGGTATCAAAGTAAAGTTTTTAAACTTTTTACTTGTTACCGTAGTGGCTGTTATTATTGCACTCTCGATTCGGGTTGTGGGGAGTCTGCTTATCGGAGCTTTGATGGTGATTCCGACTGTCGCTGCCTTGCAGTACCGAGTGGGCTTTAGAAGCACAATGCTTATTTCACTCTTTTTTGCCCTTTTCAGTGTTGTATTCGGCATGAGCCTTTCTTACTACTATTCTTTACCTTCCGGGGCTACTATAGTGCTTTCAATCATAGTTATTTTTATTGTTTCACTGATAATAAACAAGAAATGATAGAGAAGAGATGAAAATAAGTTCTGAATTTTCCAAGTATGCAATGCATTACGGTTCTTATAATGTTATTCAGCAAAAAGTGGCCGATAAACTTCTCTCTCTGATCACCTCGCAGCCAAAAAATATTTTGGACCTTGGTTGCGGAAGCGGTACTTTGGCAAGAAAAATAAATTGGCAGTATGATAAACTGATGGCAGTTGATTTTGCTCCGGGAATGTTGGAGTTGCATCCAAAGTCTCAAAAGATAGAGTGCATTTACGGAAATTTTAATGATGTAAATCTTTTTGATCTTCTGAGAGAATACAGTTTTGATTATATTCTTTCCTCTTCTGCTTTACAATGGGCGGATGATATGGAAAAAACATTCCAGCAGTTGCAAGCTTTTCATACCCCTGTTGCGCTCGCAGTTTTTACCTCAAATACATTTAAAACATTACATGTAACAGCAGGATTGGAACCACTGCTTATAGATACATGTAAACTTGAAAAACTGCAAAAAAAATATTTTAATGCGAACTTTGAAGTAGTACGGTATAAGCTGGACTTTGATAATGTGAGAGATATGCTTCGTTATATAAAAAAGAGCGGAGTGAGTGCCTCCCGCAATGTTTTAAGCTACAAAGAGATGAAAAAACTGATGCAGGAGTATCCCTTGAGCTATTTGGAGTTTGAAGTCGCCTTTATCTATTGAGCATGACTTCTTTTTCTAAATTATACAGCTCATAACGCAGAGTTTTAAAGTTTTCGCTGTAGTCTATGTTGTCTAACTTATACAACTCCTCTAAAACCCTGGCAGATTCCTGCGCGCGTTTAAAATTGGCAGTCAGGATATCTTCAAGTGTAGAACGGTTTTGTTCACTTTTTGTAGAGGGTCGCAAGACATCATTTATACTGTCTCTGTTCTTGAGAAGCTCTTTTGTTTCTTGAATCTGTGCTTTGTGTCGGAGTGATTTGAGTCTGGAGGAGAGTTCTTTGTTGTTGTCTTTATATCGAAGTATATCTTCAACAACGCGTATGCCTTCTTTGAGACGGTTTATATTGGCATCAATCACCCGAAAAAGCTCGGGTGAGAGAGTACTACTCTTCATTTCCAAAGATACCAAAAAGCTGCAGCAGTGCTATAAAGATGTTTAAAAAGTCCAAATAAAGCGCAATGGCACCGTCAATAGGCGTTTGATATGCTCCTTTCATGATATTTTGCGTATCATAAATTACCAGGATGCTAAAGAGTATGACTACTGCTCCGGCAATGATAATTTGGAACATCGGATTACCAAGAAATATATTGATTATTGAAAATCCGATGATTACAAAAAGAGCAATCATTAAAGGTTTTCCGTATCCTGTAAAATCCTTTGTGCTTTTTATAGCAAAAAAGCTCATTGCACCGAATACTACAGCTGTCATGGCAAAAGCATTACCTACTATCGCACCACCGCCGTTCATTCCAAGTGTATAAGCCAATAATGGCGCTGTTGTCAGTCCTGTAACAAATACAAAAGCAAACATTACCAGCAGATTGATACCAGGTTTGTTTTTTACAAACTGCAAACCGATTAAAAGACCGATTTCCAAAAAGAAGAGCGGCCAGATCAAACCAGAAATGCTGGCAGCCAAAGGCACACCTACGTAAGCACCGGCTGCTCCTGCAAGCATTGATGCAGCGAAAAGCTTATATGTCTCTTTTACAAAAGAGACTATCTGCGCTTCGCTGCGACTCTCTACATGTGAAGCATAAGTATTACCTCTTGCATAATCACGATCATATAGTCCCATAGTTTTTTCCTTTTTCAATATCTATCCATAAGATATTTTTTTATTTAGTGAATTCTATAGATAAAAAGTTAATGGAAGGCAACATAAGAGAAGAAGAATGCTTACACTATAATATGCATTAGTGAATAAGCTATGCTAAAATAAGCAAAACTAATTCTAAATGAAACAGACCAAAAAGAAATTTAAAATTTCTCTCAAATACTATTGACATTAAAGTCGAAATCCCCTATAATTCCCATCCACAAACAGAGAGACCTTGTTTAAAAGGCCTGAAGAGACTTCGAGTAGAAGCTTTTAAAAATGTTTGAGATCATTGAAAACTAAGCAAGTAAGAGACTTTTTAACTTTAGAGTTAAAGAGATAAATTACTTAGAAATAACTAATAAACAACAACCGTCTATTCTATTTTGAAATCCATACAGGCTTGCCTGTACGGTTCCCTTAATAGTAATAGATAACTATACAGTCTAGTAATAGAACCTTAAGCAGTTTTATTAAGACTTAAAATAACAAAGCCAATGATTTAATAATCTTGGGCAAAAGATCAGTAATAAGTTTACTTATCTTTCTGTAATAACAATTATGGAGAGTTTGATCCTGGCTCAGAATGAACGCTGGCGGCGTGCTTAACACATGCAAGTCGAACGGTAACAGATAGTAGCTTGCTACTATGCTGACGAGTGGCGCACGGGTGAGTAATATATAGATAATGTGCCCCTTGGACCGGGATAGCCATTGGAAACGATGATTAATACCGGATACTCCTTCTTATCACAAGATAAGTCGGGAAATGGATTCCGCCAAGGGATCGGTCTATATCCCATCAGCTAGTTGGTAGTGTAAGAGACTACCAAGGCGATGACGGGTAGCGGGTTTGAGAGGATGATCCGCCACACTGGTACTGAGACACGGACCAGACTCCTACGGGAGGCAGCAGTGAGGAATATTGCACAATGGGGGAAACCCTGATGCAGCAACGCCGCGTGGAGGATGACGCATTTCGGTGTGTAAACTCCTTTTATATGTCAAGAAAATGACGGTAGCATATGAATAAGCACCGGCTAACTCCGTGCCAGCAGCCGCGGTAATACGGAGGGTGCAAGCGTTATTCGGAATCACTGGGCGTAAAGGACGCGTAGGCGGGGTGGAAAGTCAGGTGTGAAAGCCTACAGCTTAACTGTAGAACTGCACTTGAAACTCTCACCCTAGAGTATGGGAGGGGCAGATGGAATTAGTGGTGTAGGGGTAAAATCCGTAGATATCACTAGGAATACCGAAAGCGAAGGCGATCTGCTGGAACATAACTGACGCTAAGGCGTGAAAGCGTGGGGAGCAAACAGGATTAGATACCCTGGTAGTCCACGCCCTAAACGATGAACACTAGTCGTCGGGATGCTAGTCATCTCGGTGATGCACTTAACAGATTAAGTGTTCCGCCTGGGGAGTACGGTCGCAAGATTAAAACTCAAAGGAATAGACGGGGACCCGCACAAGTGGTGGAGCATGTGGTTTAATTCGAAGATACGCGAAGAACCTTACCTAGCCTTGACATTGATAGAACACTTTAGAGATAGAGTGGTGCCCTTTGGGGAGCTTGAAAACAGGTGCTGCACGGCTGTCGTCAGCTCGTGTCGTGAGATGTTGGGTTAAGTCCCGCAACGAGCGCAACCCTCGTCCTTAGTTGCTAGCAGGTTAAGCTGAGCACTCTAAGGAGACTGCCTTCGTAAGGAGGAGGAAGGTGAGGACGACGTCAAGTCATCATGGCCCTTATGGCTAGGGCTACACACGTGCTACAATGGGGCGTACAGAGTGTTGCGATACCGCGAGGTGGAGCTAATCACTTAAAGCGTCTCTCAGTTCGGATTGGAGTCTGCAACTCGACTCCATGAAGCTGGAATCACTAGTAATCGTAGATCAGCAATGCTACGGTGAATACGTTCCCGGGTCTTGTACTCACCGCCCGTCACACCATGGGAGTTGATTTCACCCGAAATCGGGAAGCCAACCTTCGGGGGGCTACCGCTTACGGTGGAATTAGCGACTGGGGTGAAGTCGTAACAAGGTAACCGTAGGAGAACCTGCGGTTGGATCACCTCCTTTCTAGAGTAAAGAGCACTCATTCGATTGAGTGGCTCAACACAAGAAAATCTCACACGAGAAATAGTTTATTGGTTGTTTCAAAAGTTACTTACTTGCTTAGTTTTCAGTGATCTGTGTTCATTTGAATTACGATTATGTCAAAGGTGTAACCTTGAGAGGGCTTTGCTTTCTGAGGGATTTTAGCTTTAGTCAAGGAAGGTTCTTTGCTGAAGGCGGAGCGTACAAACTGTACGTGACAACTGAAGTAAAGGTTCTGACGCAGAATAAAGTTAAAAGCACCAGAAAGGGCCTATAGCTCAGCTGGTTAGAGTGCACCCCTGATAAGGGTGAGGTCCCAGGTTCAAGTCCTGGTAGGCCCACCATTTCTTAGCGATTTGCACTTAAAAAAGAAACTCACATACTAAAGTATGCTTCGCTTCTTTTTTAAGCACAACTCATCTAAGAAACAAGTTTCTAAATTAAATATAAGTTCTTAAAGTCATAAGAATTTATATTTGGTTTAAAAACCAAACGATCATTAAATTACAATTGTTAAAGTCAACAACTTTAATTATAGAGATATAATTAAAAACTAAATAACTACAATAACAGATCATTCATCTTGTTTAATGTATTCATACATTAAATAAGGTAGTGAACGCAACATAGAATAAAAAGATATTAAGGGCCATAGGTGGATGCCTTGGCTAGTAGAGGCGATGAAAGACGTACTAGGCTGCGAAAAGTCTCGGGGAGCTGCCAAGAAGCTTTGATCCGGGAATTTCTGAATGGGGCGACCCAGCACGGAGCGATTCGTGTTACCACCTTCGGGTGGGGCGAACTTGGGGAAGTGAAACATCTCAGTACCCAAAGGAAGAGAAATCAAACGAGATTCCGAGAGTAGCGGCGAGCGAAATTGGAATAGGGCGCATACATTTAGCATATTTGTTAGCAGAACATTCTGGAAAGGATGAGCATAGAGGGTGATACTCCCGTAAGCGAAAACATTTATGTGGAACTAAGGTATGGAACGAGTAGGTCGGGACACGTGTTATCTTGACTGAATATGGGGGGACCACCCTCCAACCCTAAATACTACTACTAGACCGATAGCGAACAAGTACCGTGAGGGAAAGGTGAAAAGGACCGCGGTGAGCGGAGTGAAATAGAACCTGAAACCTATGGCTTACAATCATTCGGAGCACTATTATAATGTGTGACGGACTGCCTTTTGCATAATGAGCCTGCGAGTTGTGGTATCTGGCAAGGTTAAGCGAACGCGAAGCCGTAGCGAAAGCGAGTCTTAATAGGGCGACATAGTCAGATGCTGCAGACCCGAAACTGAGTGATCTATCCATGAGCAGGTTGAAGCTGGTGTAAGAGCCAGTGGAGGACCGAACCCGTAGAAGTTGAAAATTCTTGGGATGACTTGTGGATAGGGGTGAAAGGCCAATCAAACTCAGTGATAGCTGGTTCTCTCCGAAATATATTTAGGTATAGCCTCGAGCATTAGCGTATAGGGGTAGAGCACTGACAGGGCTAGGGCTGCTTACCGCGGTACCAAACCCTATCAAACTCCGAATACTATACGTGTAACCTCGGGAGTCAGGCGTAGGGTGATAAAATCCTATGTCGAGAGGGGAACAACCCAGACTAACAGCTAAGGTCCCAAAGTTTTATCTAAGTGGAAAAGGATGTGGAGTTGCTGTGACAACCAGGAGGTTGGCTTAGAAGCAGCCATCCTTTAAAGAAAGCGTAACAGCTCACTGGTCTAGCGATTCTGCGCCGAAAATATAACGGGGCTAAGATAAACACCGAAGCTTTAGATTTACAGTTTACTGTAAGTGGTAGGAGAGCGTTCCATTCAGCGCTGAAGGTATACCGGTAAGGAGTACTGGAGCGGATGGAAGTGAGCATGCAGGCATGAGTAGCGAGAAAAGAAGTGAGAATCTTCTTCGCCGTAAACCCAAGGTTTCCTACGCGATGCTCGTCATCGTAGGGTTAGTCGGGACCTAAGTCGAGTCCGAAAGGGGTAGACGATGGCAAATCGGTTAATATTCCGATACCGACATTACATCGTTTGAGTGATGGGGGGACGCATAGAGTTAAAGGGGGTCACTGATGGAATAGTGGCTCGAAGGACGTAGGTCGTAGCGTAGGCAAATCCGCGCTACATGAGACCGAGATCTGACAGGCTGGTCAATCTTTTCGGAGAGCGACCAGAACCCTTGATACTGTCGTGCCGAGAAAAGCCTCTAAACGAGATGTAATGTTGCCCGTACCGTAAACCGACACAGGTGGGTGAGATGAGTATTCTAAGGCGCGTGGATGAACCCTTGTTAAGGAACTCTGCAAACTAGCACCGTATCTTCGGTATAAGGTGTGCCCTAAGTGTTAGGAGATTTACTCTCCAAAGCACTGACGGGTCGCAGCAAAGAGTCCCTCCCGACTGTTTACCAAAAACACAGCACTCTGCTAACACGTAAGTGGATGTATAGGGTGTGACGCCTGCCCGGTGCTCGAAGGTTAAAAGGATTGCTTAGCTTCGGCGAAGGCATGAATTGAAGCCCGAGTAAACGGCGGCCGTAACTATAACGGTCCTAAGGTAGCGAAATTCCTTGTCGGTTAAATACCGACCTGCATGAATGGCGTAACGAGATGGGAGCTGTCTCAACAAGGGATCCAGTGAAATTGTAGTGGAGGTGAAAATTCCTCCTACCCGCGGAAAGACGGAAAGACCCCGTGCACCTTTACTATAGCTTGACACTGCTATTGGGATATTCATGTGCAGGATAGGTGGGAGCCGTTGAACCTGGGACGCCAGTTCCAGGGGAGGCATCCTTGAGATACCACCCTTGAATATTCTGATAGCTAACTCCGTACGATTATCTCGTGCGAGGACAATGTCTGGTGGGTAGTTTGACTGGGGCGGTCGCCTCCTAAAAAGTAACGGAGGCTTACAAAGTTCGGCTCAGAAGGGTTGGAAATCCTTCGTAGAGTATAATGGCATAAGCCGGACTGACTGTGAGACATACAAGTCGAGCAGAGTCGAAAGACGGTCATAGTGATCCGGTGGTTCTGTGTGGAAGGGCCATCGCTCAAAGGATAAAAGGTACGCCGGGGATAACAGGCTGATCTCCCCCAAGAGCTCACATCGACGGGGAGGTTTGGCACCTCGATGTCGGCTCATCGCATCCTGGGGCTGGAGCAGGTCCCAAGGGTATGGCTGTTCGCCATTTAAAGCGGTACGCGAGCTGGGTTCAGAACGTCGTGAGACAGTTCGGTCCCTATCTTCCGTGGGCGTAGGAACGTTGAGGAGAGCTGACCCTAGTACGAGAGGACCGGGTTGGACGTGCCACTGGTGCACCAGTTGTCCTGCCAAGGGCATAGCTGGGTAGCTACGCACGGATGAGATAACCGCTGAAAGCATCTAAGCGGGAAGCCAACTCCAAGATGAACGTTCCCTGAAGTACGCTTGAAGACTACAAGCTTGATAGGCTGGATGTGTACGCACAGCAATGTGTTTAGCTGACCAGTACTAATAGTACGTTTGTCTTTTTACCAAGTTCTTAAATGAACACAATTGCTTCACTACCTTATTTAGTGTATATATACTAATAAGAGATATGTTAGTAGTTATTTGGAACCGGTACTTTAGTGCCGGCTGTTGTTGATTTTACCAATTCTAACTTAATGAGCAATCATTAACTCACTCAACTGGTCCTTGTAAGATCAGATATAAGTATATCTGGCACTAAATGCCGATACTCCCGTCGCTAAAGCGTAAGTGGAGTATTTACCGATATCTTTATATCTGATCTTGTCTAGGTGGCTATAGAGAGAGGGAAACGCCTGGTCCCCATTCCGAACCCAGAAGCTAAGCCTCTCATCGCTGATAATACTGCAGGTTTCACTTGTGGGAATGTAGGTCGCTGCCTAGTTGATCAGATTTTTCTTTCTAACTTTCAATCATTTACAAAATTTTCTCTGCTATATTTCTATTTACTTTATTTTTACATTTCTTTTGTACAATACATATATATTTTAATATGTGATAAAAATGTTACAAATATACACATTGTTATTTTTTTATCACATATCTAAATTTTCATCTTTTTTATCATATAGTGATATTTACTATTAATACAGCTGATATTTTCTCTATTTCTTCCATTTTTATAATATTTTATTATGTTCCTCAGTGATTTTTGTTATACAATGAACTATAATGATTTAATCTATAAGTTTTTATGATACCTATGTTTCTCTTCTTAAGATGCAATTAATTTTTTATCCCATATAATACTTTCAGTCGAAATAGCTTTGGCTATCTCAAAAATTTGACATACTCTTAAGGAGAGAAAATGAAAAAAACAATTAAATTAGCAGTAGTAGCTGCATTAGCTTTAGGTGCAACTTCTGCATTTGCAACGAACGGTGCAGCATTAATAGGTACGGGTGCAAAATCTCGTGGTATGGCAGGAACGAGTATTGGTATAAGCCATGGTGCAGAATCTGCTCTTTCAAATCCTGCTTTAATTACTTCTGTGAAAGGAACTGAGATTTCTTTCGGTGGTACAATTTTTATGCCACATGTAAAAAATGAAAATAATATTGGTTTTGGAGCTTCATCATTTGACAGTGATGCTAATTTAAATGTTATACCTGAAGTTTCTTTGGCAACTAAAATCAACGATAATTTTTATGTTGGTATTGGTATGTGGGGAACTGGCGGTATGGGTGTTGACTATCGTGATGCCAACTCTGTATTAGCAGGTGGTACTCAAATGCAAATGGTTACCAATCTTCAATTAATGCAGTTTGGTGTGCCATTGGCATATACTACAAATGGTTTTAGTGTAGCTGTTACACCAATTTTGCAATATGGTTCTTTGGATATTAATTATGAGTATCCAGGTAGCCCTAATCCTTTAGATCCAAATGCTGCGGGAGATACAATCGGAATGGGTGTTGCTCAAGATTTAAAATTTGGTTACAACATAGGTTTAGCTTATACGATGTCTGGTTTTACAGTTGGAGCAATTTATAAATCTAGAATTGATATGGAATATAAAGGGTTTGATACAGTTGTTAGTCCTTTTACTGCAACTGGATATAATAACAATAAACTTTCCACACCAGCTGAGATTGGTATAGGTGCAAGTTATAATATGGGCGAGCATACTGTAGCTGTTGATTATAAGCAAATTAAATGGTCTGATGCGAAAGGATATAAAGATTTTGAATGGGATGATCAAAATGTAATTGCTTTAGGTTATGAGTATAATACAAAAGGTTGGGCAGTGCGTTTAGGTTATAATTATGCTTCAAGTCCTATTAGCGAAAAAACTGTTGTGAATCCTGCAACTGATATTCCAAATAGTGCTGGATTACAGCCAGGTACAGTCAATACTTTTAATCTTCTTGGTTTTCCAGGTATTGTTGAATCTCACTATGCAATTGGTGCTTCTTATGATATAAGTAATAAAGCATCAGTAGATGTAGCATATACATATGCACCTGAAGTTACAAATACTTATAAAAACTTTGCAGCTCAAGATATTACAACAAAACACTCTCAAGATGGTGTAAGTGTACAACTGAACTATAACTTCTAGAAAAAGAAAATTAACAGTTCTCTTTTCACATCGCCTTTTGGCGGTGTTCTTTTCTTCTTTCTATTATTTTAATCTTATTTTCTGATCTGTTAGCATAATTCCTGACTTCCGCGATAACTTTTTAAATAAAACTTAACCTCGTAAAATAGGTACTTTCAGAGGATAAAAAGGCACGATTTGTGTGCCTCGGGAATATATTCATAGAATTTGTTATCATTTTATATGAGATTAAAAGTCAGAAAAAAGAAAAATAGCAGTGGAAGTATCAGTATTCATATTGTTGACAGAAGCAATCGAGGCTATAAAGTAGTTGAAACTTTGGGTAGCAGTAAAGATCCAGATGAGATTGAGCAACTTTACCAAAAAGCACTGGGGCGTATTGATGAACTTGAGTATAATCTTTTCTATTTTTTACAAACTAACAGTAAAAAAGAGTTGTTAAAAAAGCTGCTTGCAGAATATACAACACAAGATTTTATACCTATTGGTGATGAGTTAATATTTGGGAGATTGTTTGATAATATAGGGTGTAATAAAGTTTTTGAAAAGTTACAAACAACATCCATTCGTAAAGTTTCAGAAAAACAGTTTTTATTTCGCTCATTGGTAATATCAAGAATACTTTACCCCGGCAGCAAATTGGAGCTGATACACTATTTGGACTACTTCAAACATCAAGAGATGACAACAGATACAATTTATCGCTTCTTGGATACTATCTATCAAGAGGAGATAAAGACACAAATATAGCAATGTGTATTTGAACACACCCAAAAGGTGATGTCAGGAACTATCACTGTAACTTTCTATGATGTAACAACACTCTACTTTGAAAGTGAGAGTGAAGATGATTTAAGAAGAATCGGTTTTTCCAAAGAGGGAAAACTTGCCCGTCCCCAAATACTCCTTGGTCTTTTTACAACTCTAGAAGGGTATCCACTGAGCTTTGAAATATACGAGGGAAATAAATATGAAGGGCATACCCTTATCGATATACTTCAAAAGTTTCAAACACGGTTTCAACTCAAAGAAAAACCGATAGTAGTTGCGGATAGAGGGATGCTCACCCATGCAAATATTGCTTTTTTAGAGAATAACGGTTATAAATATATCCTTGCCTATAAAATCAAAAATATTGACAATGTACTCAAAGAGCAAATTCCAAATTTGACATTTATTGATGATGGGACTATCCATACCATTGATATAGATAAAACGATAAATTATATAGATGAATTTGGCAATAAACAGCAACTCCCTATCAGACAGAAACTGATTCTTACCTACTCATCCAAAAGAGCAAAAAAAGATAAAAGAACAAGAGAAAAAGCATTAGAAAAAATCAAACAGAGGTTATCTGATAAAAATATCACCAAAAGCGATCTAAAGCTCTCCTACTATGCCAAATATTTGGATATAGATGAGAAGTGCAGTATTAAATACAAACTCAATCCAAATAAAGTAATGCAAGATGAAAGACTTGATGGAATCAAAGGGTTTGCCACAAATGATTTTTCACTCAATGCCAATGATGTTGAGAGAGCTTTTAGAATCTCAAAAACAGATTTACGCATTCGGACAATATACCATCGCGTTGAGGAGAGAATAAAAGCACATGTACTTATTTCGTTTGTATCATATGCAGTTTACAAAGAGTTTGAAAGAAGATTAAAGTTGCATGATGTCAGATTTAAGTTCTCGCAGAAATTACTAAGAAAAATTATTGAACATATTACAGCTTTAAAAATTGATGATGAGTTGCTGCCTATAAATCCATCACCGATTCAGAAGCAAATCCTTGATATTTTTGAAAATTGAAAATGTGTGCCTTATCGCGGAAGTCAGGAATTTTTTGAGATTACTACCCAATATATAACTTTAATTCCATTAAAAACTCAACGACTTCTCGGAATTTATATTTTAGTATGGACTGAAAAGTGACAGAAAAAAGTTGCAGCAGTCGGCACTTATGTGCCGATTCCGAAGGATGTAGAGTTTCTTTGATATATATAATATCTAATTTTAATAAAAAAAGCTATACAAGCTTGGCTTCGCGTTTGCCCTCTTTTATCTCCCCGATCAGGTAAGATCCCTCGGCAGATGCCAAGACTTTCTCAACATTTGCTTCTTCAACGACAAGTATCATGCCTACACCCATATTGAATGCTCGAAACATCTCATCACGGGCTACATGCTCGCTCATAAGTTCAAAAATAGGAAGAACCCTGATAGCATCTTCTTTTACTTCTGCCATTAAGTTTTCAGGCAGTACACGTGGAAGGTTTTCTACAATGCCGCCACCTGTGATGTGTGCCATAGCTACTATCTCGTTTTTAAGTGCTTTGAATGTTTTGACATAGATATTTGTCGGCTCTAAGAGAGTTTCTATCAGCGGTTTACCGTGAAAGTCGTCATCAAAGTTGAGTTTCATTTTTTCAAAGAGCACTTTTCTTGCAAGAGAAAAACCGTTTGAATGCAGTCCGGAACTTGGAAGTGCTATAAGTTTGTGTCCTGCATGAACCAAGCTTACTCTGTCCATTTCAGATTTTTCTGCAACACCGACTGCAAAACCGGCAAGGTCATAGTCATCTTCGGAGTACATTCCCGGCATTTCAGCTGTTTCTCCTCCAATAAGTGCACATTCACTGCGGATACATCCCTCTGCTATGCCTGCAACGACATTGGTTGCTACATTTACATCGAGTTTTCCGGTTGCATAGTAATCAAGAAAGAAACTCGGAGTTCCAAAGTTACAGATTAGATCATTGACACACATTGCAACCAAATCAATACCTACAGTATTGTGAATACCGCTGTCAATGGCAAGTTTGAGTTTTGTGCCGACACCGTCGGTTGCCGCAAGCATGACAGGCTCTTTAAAACCTTTTGGCAATTCAAAGGCACCGGCAAATGAGCCGATGCCTCCAAGGACTCCGGGAACTTTTGTATTTTTGACAAGAGGTTTTATATTTTCTACAAAACTGTTTCCTGCATCTATATCTACACCCGCGTCTTTATACGAAATTTGACTCATTATTTTGACTCCGAATCTTGTGGTAAATCACATTTTTTTGAAATGATACAAAGTGGACAGAAGTTAGTCAAGCCCGCAATGAGAGGAATAAGTCCAAGATAGAACCATACTATGCCTGTGATTAAGCCTGCAATAATGAGAGCAAGACCAAGTGCAATGCGAAATACTCTGCAAAACTTTCTAATTTTGTTATAATCCATTTTATACCTTTAAGTTTTTATAAATATTATGTAATTATAGCGATATTAAGTAAAATTAATCCAAATATGCTAAAATCGCTTTTAATTAATCTACGGGCAAAGCCCATAACAGGAATTTAAGAATGAAAGATTTTATATATAACGAAATGATGGTGCATGTGCCATTGTGTACACATAAAGAGCCAAACAATGTTTTAATCATCAGTTCAAACTCGGCAGGCTTTGTGCAAGAGATACAAAAATATAAATATGATGATATTAATTGTGATGTAATTTCAGCAGATATAAATTTGCTCCGTGAGGTTGCCGATGACAAATATGATGTAGTGATCTCAGAACTTGAGACAGATGCTGCAGTTTTAGCGCATTTTAATCGTGTGTTAAACGAAGAGGGACTTTTGGTAACAGTGCACCCTTCTTTGGGTGATGTACCTGAAAACAAAAAAATTATGCAAATTTTAGGCAAATATGCAAAAATCATTATGCCATATAACCTAGGTAATGGAAAAACAGCTCTTTTGGCATCAAAAGAGTATCATCCAACAGCAGATATAATTTTACAAAGAACAGATCTTCTTGACGGTTTAGAATATTACAACTGTGATATTCACCCTGCTGCTTTTGCTACCGGAAACAATGTGAGAAAAGAGTATCTGGGCATTATTAAAAACTAATGGCTTATGAGTATGCTATTGCACTGACAGGCGGCATTGCTACTGGAAAAAGTACAGTAGCCTCACTGTTGGCACTGAACGGAATGCGGGTTATTGATGCAGATATGATTTCACATGAAATTCTCGATGACTCTGTAGAATGGGTGATAGAAACTTTTGGAAGTAAGTATGTAAACGGTACAAAAGTAAACAGAACAAAGTTAGGAAGTTATATTTTTTCTCATCCTGCCGCGAAAAAAACACTTGAAGCGTATCTGCATCCTAAAATACAGGCTGAAATAGAAAAACGCAGTGAAAAGCAGGATAAATTTCAATTCCCCTATCTTATAGATATCCCGCTTTTTTTTGAAAATTCCAATTATGATATAAAAGAGAGTGTTGTAGTCTATACTCCTGAAGATATTCAACTTGAGCGTTTTATGAAACGTAACGGTTACTCAGAAGAGGAGTCTTTGAAGCGAATTGCTTCACAAATGCCGATTGATGAGAAAAAAAACAAAGCGACCTGGATTATAGACAATTCAAAAAATCTCAAACATCTGCAAAATGAGGTAGAGCAATTTGTAGAGAAGATAAAGGAGATATACAAAAAATGAAAATAAGCAAATACAGTGCAAACGGAAATGATTTTGTAATATTTCATGATGATAAAAAACAAGAGCGCAACGAGCTTGCAAAAGTCTTATGCCATCGTCAAGAGGGCATCGGAGCAGACGGACTGATAGTCATCGTGCCTCATGAAAAGTATGATTTTGAATGGGAGTTTTATAATTCTGACGGAAGTCATGCGGATATGTGCGGAAATGGCAGTCGGGCATGTGCACATTATGCGTACAATCATAACCTTGCACCTGCAAAAATGCAGTTTATGACAGGAGCCGGTGTTATTGGCGCAGAAGTCGAAGAAAATACTCCCAAAAATGCTATGGTGACAAGCGAACTGACAGCTCCTGAGATTCTTGAAACCGGTATAGAATTTGGCGGGCACTCCTGGTGGCTGATAAATACAGGTGTGCCGCATTTGGTACGATATACCGACTCTATAGAAGATTTTGACACAGAAGAGGCAAGAGAACTTCGCTATGTTTATAATGCAAATGTCAATATTATGCATGTAGAAAGCGGCAATTTGAGAGTCCGTACTTATGAACGCGGTGTGGAAGATGAAACATTGGCCTGTGGGACAGGAATGGCTGCCTGCTTTTACAGAGCTTACAAAGAGGGCAAAGTCAAAAACAATATTGAAGTTTATCCGACAAGTGGCGATACACTCTATTTGGGTGCAAATGAAAAAACGATTACTTTTAAGGGGCGTGTGAAAAAAACTTTTGAAACAGAATGGGAAGTTTAGATTGCTAGGTTACATGTAAAGCTTATAAGCTTGAGGCTTTAGCATAGAACGTAAGGGTTCCGAGGGAGCGTTGAGCTTTACATGTATATTTTTAGGAATCGGTACTTCAGTGCCGACTGCTGCAACTTTTCTGCCACTTTCAGCCCAGACTGAAGTCTGGGTTCCGAAAAAGTCGATGAAACTTAACGGAATAAACATTGAATTCTGGGTTTCGGTACCTGCATCGGCTTTACATGTAAGCTTGTAAAGCTATTTGCAAGCTTTAATAACGAAGTTAAAGCAAAGCCCTTTAGAGCCCTGCAGCCTCTACGATTTTTGCCTGATGGTCTGCAATAAGCGGCTCGATGATTTCATCAAGCAGTCCGCCGCTCATAATTTCATTGAGTCTGTAAAGTGTCAAGTTGATTCTGTGATCACTGATACGGTTCTGCGGATAGTTATATGTTCTGATTCTTCCGCTTCTGTCACCGGTACCTACCTGTGCGGCACGTTGTGCAGCATCTTCGGCTTGAGCTTCTTGCATTTGTAAGTCATAAAGTCTTGCTTTTAAGACTTTCATCGCTTTTTCTCTGTTTTTATGCTGTGATTTCTGATCCTGATTAGTGACAACCAGACCTGTAGGCAGGTGAGTAATGCGAACAGCCGAGTCGGTAGTGTTGACAGACTGTCCTCCACAACCTGATGAACGCATCACATCAATTTTTAAATCATTCTCGTTAATCTCAATTTCGACATCATCAACCTCAGGCATAACTGCAACTGTGATTGCAGAGGTGTGTACCCGGCCCTGACTTTCTGTCTGAGGCACGCGTTGCACCCTGTGTGTACCGCCTTCGTATTTCAACCTGCTGTAAACCTGTTCCCCTTTTATAAGTGCTATAACCTCTTTGTATCCGCCTGCATCTGAAGGAGAAGTGCTCATCAGTTCTATTTTCCAGCCTTTTAAATCTGCATAGCGCGTATAGGCATCAAACAGGTCTCCGACAAAGATTGCCGCTTCATCTCCACCGGCACCGGCACGAAGCTCTACAATGATATTTCTGTCATCATTGGGATCTTTTGGAAGAAGGAGCATTTTTATCTCTTCTTCCAAAACGGAAACCTGAGGTTCAAGTTCTTTAAGTTCTTCTTTTGCCATATCACCCATTTCCGGGTCTGAGAGCATCTCTTTTGAGTCACTGATTTCTTCTAAAAGTGCTTTGTACTCTTTTGTCTTTTCAACGATCGGTAAAAGGGAAGACTGTTCTTTGGAAAGTTCTGTCATCCGTTTGATGTCAGAGGTGATGTCAGGTGAACTTAGCAATTCGCTAAGTTCGTTATAGCGGTTGATAAACGGTGTAAGTTTATCTGCTAACATTTGTTGCTAGCCTTATATTGCGTTTACAGATTTGTGTAGACGGCTTACTTTTCTTGCAGCAGTCTCTTTTTTCAAGATACCTTTGCTTACAAATTTATGAATTTGCTGGTTTGCAACTTTAAATGCTGCCTGTGCTTCTTCTTTGTTACCAGCTTCAACTGCTGAACTAACTGCTTTTACGATATTTTTAAGACGAGTTCTATAGAAACGATTACGTTCGGTACGAACGAGTGTCTGGCGAATTCTCTTAATTGATGACTTGTGATTTGCCATTTAATGAGTCCTTTTTGGAATTTAAGTGCGAAATATTACCTTAAAAATAATTAAAATTAAGTTAAAGGGTGGTAAAATACTTGAAATTGTCCTGAATGTTTACTTTCAAGCTTCAAAAAAAGAGAGCGAATCCTCCCTTTGGTCTGAGTCTCTTTTTTTAAATCTTGCAAGTAAACCGGCAAATCGAATATTTTGAGTGGAGTGAATATGAAATTATTTGGCACAGACGGCGTACGAGGCGAGGCAGGTTCTTTTTTAAGTGCTCCGGTTGCTATGAAGGTTGCTATGGCTGCGGGGATTTATTTGAAATCGTCGGCAGTTACAAATAAAATACTTGTAGGAAAAGATACACGCAGAAGCGGCTACATGATAGAGAATGCTATTGTAAGCGGATTGACGGCTATTGGGTATGATGTCATTCAGGTTGGTCCTATGCCTACACCGGCCATAGCATACATTACAGAAAATATGCGCTGTGATGCGGGGATTATGATTTCTGCTTCACATAATTCTTATGAAGATAACGGGATTAAGTTTTTTAACGCCCACGGGGATAAATTTTCAAGTGAGACAGAAAAAGAGATAGAAAATATATATTTTAACGATGCATTTCTTAATAACTCCCAGGTTACAGGCAAGGCAATAGGAAAAGCAAAACGTATTGATGATGTGATAGGGCGATATATAGTACAGCTTAAGAACTCTTTTCCTGTGCATATGACACTGCAGGGAATGCGTATAGTGCTTGACACGGCAAACGGTGCAGCTTATAAAGTAGGCCCGACTGTTTTGGAAGAACTTGGTGCCGAAGTGATTGTACTGCATGACAAACCAAACGGTTTCAACATTAACGAAGACTGCGGTGCTTTGCATACAAAAGATTTATGCAAGAGTGTTGTCAGATATAGAGCCGATCTGGGAATAGCACTTGACGGTGATGCTGACAGACTTGTTGTTGTAGATGAAACTGGAGAAGCAGTAGATGGTGACCATCTTCTGGGTGCACTTGGCGTTTACCTACATAAGCAAAACAAGCTCAAAGGCGGAGGAATCGTAACGACTGTCATGAGTAATCAGGGGCTTGAAGATTACATGTCAGAAAATGGTTTGAAACTTTTTCGATCAGATGTCGGAGACAAACATGTTTTGGCAATTATGAAAAAGCAGGACATTAACTTTGGCGGGGAACAAAGTGGGCATATTATATTTAGTGATTTTGCAAAAACCGGAGATGGACTTGTAGCAACACTTCAGCTACTTGCCTTATTGAATGATAAAAAGAAAAAAGCTTCAGAGCTTTTACGACCATTTCCTTTATATCCGCAAAAACTTGTGAACTTACATGTAAAGAGAAAAAAGCCTTTAAGTGAAATTACTTCTCTGGATGAAAAGTTGCATGCTTTAGAGAAGAAAGGAATACGGCATTTGATCCGCTACTCAGGGACAGAAAACAAACTGCGTGTTCTTTTGGAGTGTAAAGAAGCTGATATCATGAATGAAAAAATGAATGAAATCGTAGAATTCTTTAAAAAAGCGCTCAATGAATAACAGTAATAAAATGTTACGCCTTTCAGCGATATTGCTCTTTAGTATCGCAGGTGTATTTATCATCGATCAAAATATTAAAAGTCTCTTTGTTGAGGGCTTTCGTTATTATACAGAGTGTATAGATCTGATACTTGTTTACAACAAGGGTGTTGCATTTTCAATGTTTGCATTTTTGAATGAGTATTTAAAGTATATTCAGCTTTTGCTTGTAAGTGGTGTTTTGATATATGTACTGTACCTCAAAAAGCTATGTTACGCTTTACCGGTGGGAATACTTCTTGGAGGGGCGTTTTCCAATATTTATGACAGGTTTGTTCATGAGGGCGTTGTAGATATGGTCTACTGGCATTGCGGATTTGATTTTGCTGTTTTTAATTTTGCAGATGTGATGATAGATTTTGCCGTTTTATGGCTGCTTATTTTAAATTTCAAACCAAATTTATGCAAAAATTAATCGCAAAAAAAGCACATTTTTGGTATGATTGTCCAAAATAATGGTGTATACAATACAGATAAAAGGAAATTGATGGAAATCAAAGCAAACAAAATTAATGGTGCAAATGCTCAAATTGAAGCAACAATCTCAAGAGATGAGGTGAATGAAAAGATAGAAAAAATTGCGAAACAACTCTCTAAAACTGCGAATGTTCAAGGTTTCCGTAAAGGGAAAGTTCCTGTTGCTATTATCAAAAAGCAATATGGTGAAAAACTTGTTGAAGATGCTGAAGCAGAAGCACTTCGTGAAGTTCTTGCAAAAGGCTTGACAGAGTTAAACATTGACAGTGCATCTTTGATTGGTGAGCCGACTATTTCTAAATTTGAGAAAAGTGATGATAAAATAGAGGTAGCCGTAAAAATAGCTATGCGTCCTGAAATAAATTTAGAGAATGTAAAATCTTTTGTTCCTGATTTTGAAAAACCTGAAGTGACAGATGAAGAGGTTGAAGAGAGAATTAAGGAAATCGCTGAAAATCAAGCGCCTTTGGTTGACATCAAGCGTAACCGCAAAATGAAAGAGGGTGATACTGCTGTTATTGACTTTGAAGGTTTTATAGACGGAAAAGCTTTTGAAGGCGGTGCTGCAGAGAATTTTGAGCTTAAACTTGGTTCGGGACAGTTTATCCCAGGATTTGAAGATCAGTTGATTGGCGTAAAAAGAGATGAAGAAGTTACAATCAATGTGACTTTTCCTGAAAACTACGGTTCAGACACACTTGCAGGAAAAGATGCCGAATTTAAAGTAAAAGTAAACGGTATTAAAGTAAAAGACGAGGTTGTTATAGACGATGAGCTTGCAAAAAAACTGCTTCCTGGTGAAGAAGATGCAACTTTGGAAAAACTTAAAGAAGAAGTAAAAAAAGCACTTGAGCAGGAAAAACTTGCAAAACTCTACAATGAAGAGCTAAAACCGAAACTTTTAGAGACGCTGGTTGAAAAAATTGATTTTGATTTACCGGAGTTTGTCGTAGATCAGGAAATTGATATGGCTGTCAACAAAAAAGCATCGCAAATGAGTGAAGATGAAATCAAAGAGCTTAAAGAAAACCCTGAAAAACTAGAAGAACTTCGTGAAAGCTTTCGTGATGATGCAGTAAAAAGTGTAAAAGCGACATTCATTATAGATGCGTTGGCACAGGAGATGGGTATAAAAGTAGAAGAGCAGGAAGTGATGCAGACTATCTACTATGAAGCAATGCAAATGGGTCAAGATCCGCAAAAGGCATATGAACATTATAAAGAGGCAGGGTATCTTCCGGCAATTCAAATGTCAATGGTGGAAGACAAAGTGTTAACTGCTCTCTTGAATGAAAAGTCAGAAGCGTAAGCCATGAGCTATATTCCTTATGTAGTGGAAAAAACAGGACGCGGTGAGCGTTCTTATGATATTTTTTCCCGTCTTTTAAAAGACAGAATTGTGATGCTCAGCGGAGAGGTAAATGATGCTGTGGCATCTACTATTGTTGCACAGTTTTTGTTTCTTGAAGCAGAAGATCCCGAAAAAGATATCTATTTTTATATTAACTCTCCCGGCGGTGTTGTGACTGCGGGGATGGCTATTTTTGATACGATGAACTATATTCGTCCGCATGTTGCTACGATTTGTATCGGTCAGGCTGCATCTATGGGTGCATTTTTGCTCTCAAGCGGTGAAAAAGGCAAACGCTATGCATTGCCTCATGCCAGAATCATGATACACCAGCCTTTAGGCGGTGCACAGGGTCAGGCAACTGATATCGCAATTCAGGCAGAAGAGATTCTTCGCATGAAAAAAGAACTCAATGCAATTTTGGCAGAAAATACCGGGCAAAGCATTGAAACAGTTGAAAAAGATACAGATCGTGACAACTTTATGAGTGCTGCAGAAGCAAAAGATTATGGCATGATTGATGAAGTGTTAGTTAAGAACGACAAAGAGTAGGGAGAAAATATGGCAGGTGGATTAAAATCAAAAGTACAGAAAAACTCTAATGCAAAGACAACTGTCATAAAAAAACTGGATCTAGAGAGTTCTTCGAGTGATATTGAAATTTATGCAAAAGAGGTTTTAAATGCACTTATTGCAGACAATTTACCACCTACTCCCAATAACTTTTCACTCTATTTTGACAGACTTTTGGAAGATAAAAGCGAAAATCTTCGGAAGCAGATACACTCTATTTTGGAACTTGAAGAGAACAATGATGATGAAAATACTATTGTTTTGGAACAAAATCTTAAACAGGGATTTAGTTCCATCAAGCATATTCTTACGGTAACAGCCAACCTGTACAAAAATATGTCTTTAATGATAAAAATTTTAGAAAAAAGAAAAAAAGAGCTCAGTAATGTACCTAGTGAAAAAGAGGCTGTGAATATAATCGGTATTTTAGAGGGGGATGTTTCCAAACTGAATTCTATTTTGAAAACACAAAGCTCTCAAATGAAAACAATCTATGATGATACAGCTAAAATTGTTAAAAATGTTGAGAATGAGACAATATTTGACAATCAATTCGGAGTCTATAACAAACGTTATCTGCTTACAAAAATTGAGCAGGAAATTGGGCTTATTAAAGAGTTTAATCATAAAAGTTCTCTTATTATGATAGAACTTTCTCGTGAGCTCAAGAAAAGCGTCAACAATGATAAGGCGGTTTTACTGATGACCAGAACAATTGCAAGACTGCTTTTAAAAACTTCAAGACGAAGCGACATTGTGGCACATTACGGGAATGGCGTCTTTGCAATGCTGCTGAAGCATACAGATATAGAGAGTGCCCAAAAGGCAAGTGAGCGACTAAGTGATTTGGTTTCAAACTCTAATTTCTTTTTGGCAGACAGAGAAATTCATCTAAAAATTTCTATCGGTGTGACAGATGTAAATCCTGAAAATTCTGTTGAAGAGATTGTAGTCAGTGCAATGGACGGTATCCAAAAAGCGTATGAAGATAAAAACAGTGATTATGCTGTCTCATTGAGATCATAAAAAGCAGGAAAATTTTTTAAGAGATGAAGTTAACTATAGTAGAATATCCGGATAAAAAACTAAGAAAAAAATCTTGCGAAGTCAAAGAGTTTGATGATTCTTTGCATGAATTGCTCGATGCCATGAACCCTTTGATGATAAGCACAAACGGTATAGGCCTTGCAGCGATTCAGGTTGGACATCCGATTCGGGCACTTATTTTAAATATTCCTGATGAAGATGGAGAGCAGCCTCCTGAAAACCTGCTTGAAATTATCAATCCGGTTATGACGCATAAAAGCGGAGAAACAACCTATCAAGAAGGTTGCTTGAGTGTTCCCCAGTTTTATGAAGATATTAAACGATATGAAAATATTATTATAAATTATCAAGACAGATACGGGAACACAAAAACACTCGAAGCAGATGGGCTTTTGGCTATAGCTATTCAGCATGAGATGGATCACCTTGAAGGTATTTTATTTATAGACAAACTCTCCTATGCAAGACGAAAGAAGTTTGAAAAAGAGTATAAAAAAATGCAAAAAGAGAAAAAAAACAACAAATAAAATGACAATTTGTCATATTATTCCTTACATGTAAAGCATTCAGCTAAGATAGAAGCAACTAGAAGAAGGTTGATTCAATGAAAAAAGTTCGCTGTGCAACATATGAGGGAATAGATGCCAAAGTCGTTGATGTGGAATCAACTTTGACGAAAGGACTACCGTCCTTTTCTATAGTAGGGATGGCATCGACTGCTATTACAGAATCAAAAGAGCGGGTAAAATCTGCACTCCTGAGCAATGATTTTTCTTTTCCTCCCAAGAGAATTACTTTTCTTCTGGCTCCGTCTGAACTTGCAAAATCGGGTTCACAGTTCGATTTGAGTATGGCTTTGCTCATACTTTTGAATGAGAGTGATGCAGACTTGAACGGCTGGTTTGTCTTTGGTGAACTGGGGCTGGACGGAAGTGTAAAAGAAAATATTCAGCTCTATCCTTTAATTCTTTCTTTGGCAAATCAGGGGCTTATATCGCAAGCTGTTGTGCCGTACGAATCACTGCAAAAGCTGTCAAAAATTCCAAATGTTTCATTTTACGGAGTTAAAAGTGTCAATGAGGCTGTCAGTCTTTTGAAAAATCAGGAGACTGCAACGCCAAATATAGAACAAAGTGAAATTGGCTATCCGTATTATCAGTTAGAGGGACAAAGGTATTATTATACAAAAGAGTATACAGAAGATTTTATCGATGTCAAAGGACAAGAAATTGCCAAAAGAGCGGCTTTAATAGCCGCGGCAGGGTTTCATAATATTATTTTTGAAGGCAGTCCCGGGTGCGGGAAGAGTATGATTGCAAACAGACTCCGTTATATTCTTCCGCCCATGACAGAGAGTGAAATCCTGGATGTTGCCAAGCTTGAAGTTTTAGAAGGGTATGAACCGGAATTCAAACCTCACAGAACACTGAAAAATCCACATCACAGTTCTACACCGGCAAGTATTTTTGGCGGTGGCAGTCATAAGGCAAAAATAGGAGAGGTAGGGCTTGCAAACAACGGTATACTGTTTTTTGATGAATTACCGCATTTTTCAAAAGCTGTTTTGGAATCACTCAGAGAACCAATGCAGGATGCAAAAATAAGAATTTCAAGAGTCAATTCAAAGGTAGAATATCCGGCTAAGTTTTTGTTTGTAGGTGCTATGAATCCTTGCCCGTGCGGAAATTTATTAGATTCACACAAAGAGTGCAGGTGCAGTGATCTGGAAATACAAAAATACAAAAACCGTCTCTCTGAACCATTTTTAGACAGAATAGATTTAAATGTGGTGATGCAAAATGTAAATGTCAATGATTGTCCAAGTTTTTCATCAAAAGAAATGCACAAAACGGTTATTGAAGCACATATATTTTGCCAAAAACGTGGACAAAAAGTATTTAATGCACATCTGTCAGATAAAGATATGGAGAGATTTTGCAAGATGGATAATACATCCAATACAATACTTCAGACTGCCATAGAAAGGTTTGCTTTGTCATTTCGAAGTATAAAAAAAATTCAAAAAGTTGCTCGGACAATAGCAGATTTGTCTCAATCGGGTTTGATTAAAAAAGAACATATGCTTGAGGCTCTTTCATACAGAAGAAGGTAGGTTAGTAAAAGATATTTATATATCTTTTACTTTCATTCAGTTACAATGGTTGGGATTGGTATTGTATGGAGTGTGCTTAAAATGAAGAGGAGAAAAGAAATATGCATGACAGAAGAAAAAAATCAAAAATATTACCGATCTTTTTTTTATTTTTGCAGATAACTGCATTTTTCTTTGCAAGCTGTTTCTTTTATCAGTTGGCAGTTATTATGGGGGTATCGGCTAATATTACAGTGCTGATTATAGCAATTGCCAGTGTATATGCCATAATAAAATTTTTTGCCAGGTATTTTGAAATTAAAAATCGGATAAAATATATGGACTATGAATATTTCGGAAAAAAAGAGAAGTGATAAAATTTGTTTTTATGTTGTGTATAAGCCCATCTCTGCTTGTTTTGAGTGATGAGCGTCTCATTATTAAAAAGAGCAAGAAGAGAGCAGCTACACATCAGCTGTCTGTAAAAGAGAAAAAAAAGAGATTTTTGATGTTGCTGGTTCCTATTATTCGTAAAGTACATAATGAACTGATGCAAAGATATAAAAGAATTGCAAAAGATATCGCGAATAAAGAAAACAGAGAAGAGATTGAGTTCTTGAAAAAAAAATATAAGGCGACAAGTGATGAGGATTTGTTGGCACGTTTGAAACCGCATCCTGTAAGCATTGTATTGGCTCAGGCTGCTATGGAAAGTTCATGGGCTACTTCGAGATTTTTCAAAGAGGCAAACAATGTTTTTGGAATGTGGAGTTCCCATTTAAATGAAAAACGTATTGCCGCAGGTAGAAAAAGAGGTGGTACACAGACGATATGGCTAAGAAAATTTGATACACTGGAAGACGCTATACGTGCCTATTTTGAGATGATTGCAACAGGAAAGGCATATCACAGGCTTCGTCAACTGCGTTTAGAGTATGATGATCCCTATAAAATAACACAGGGTCTTGATAAGTATTCTGAAATGGGAGAGGATTATATAAAGGTGTTAAACCAGGTGATTAAGTTTAATCATTTAACGAAATATGACCGCTAAAGTATTATTTTTGGGAGCTGCTGGGTTACGGAATAAATTTTATGGCAAAGAGTAAAATGATAGAGGTCTATTTAAAATAATTTTAGTTTTTTGGTTGCAGTAGTTTATTAAGCAGTGGAATAGTTGAGATGATTTTTACATCATGAAACGCCTCTGTTTACATGTGATGTCTGGGAACATGCCTATTATCTTGATTACAAAAATGAAAGAGCAAAATATCTGGATGCTTTTTGGGCACATATTAACTGGGACAATGCTTCAAAAGTATTTGCAGATAAAGAGCAGAAGAAAGAAGAAATAGGTTCCTGATTTATAAAAACACCTGTCGGCTACACATTGTAATATGTAGCCTCAGGATGGTATACAACAAGTGCCGAAGTTGACTGCTCGGGGTGTATTTGAAATGTTTCACTCAGTTCAATTCCAAACTCTTCCGGTTTTAAAAGATTAAACAAAGGACGGTTGAGCTCCAAGTCAGGGCAGGCCGCATAGCCAAAAGAGTAGCGGCTTCCCTGATATCTGTTCATGCGTACATCGGCGAGAGTGTTTCCTTCATCTTTTGCAATGTTGAGATCAAGGCGTATTTGTTTATGGGCAATTTCGGCAAGGGCTTCAGCAAGTTCAACCCCCAGTCCGTGAAACTGGTAATACTCCGTATAATCGCCTCTGTCATATATTTCGCGCTCCGCATCACTGATTTTACTGCCGGCACTCACACAGGTTAGGGCAATGACATCATGTCTGTCATTATGAAAAAAGTCACTGAGTGCGCGGTGGGGTTTTTTTCTCTGACGCGGAAAGGTAAAAACTTCTTCGGCACGTCCTATGATGTGTTCAAGCGGTTCGCGGTTGATATCTTCTTCTTTGAACCAGCCTTCGCTTTCATCAAAAATCAAAAGGGAGGTATCATCGCTTCTGCATGGCCAGTAGCCATAGAGTATGGTCGGCTCAAAAAGTTTTTCGTCTATAAAACGCTTTTTGAGTTTTTCATAGGCGGGCCATACAACTTCATCAAGCTGTTTTTGGTAGGCTTCTTTTGTCATGCCTTTTGAGGAGTAGCCCCAGCGGGATTTGAAAAGTATTTTATGGTTTATCCATTCAAAAGCCATCTCTATTTGCTGCGAGGTAAGTTTAATTTCGCGTCTGCCCCAAAACGGCGGTGTCGGTACGGGCACATCCCGTGAAGGCATTTTTATTTCAGACAACGGCGGGATAATAACCTCTTTGACTTCTTTACGCTCTATTTCAGGTGCATCAGGATGCAGATTGGTATCAAGATTACCGGCTTCTATGCGGCTCATGGCGGTGACACCGTCAAAAGCATCTTTGCAGTAAAAAATAGGGCCGTCATACGCAGGTCGGCAAAAATCATCTATAAAGGCACGTGTAAGAGCTGCACCACCCAAAAGAATCGGAATTTTAATACCTTTGTCCTGTAAAATATTTAAGTTTTCAAGCATCACCTGTGTTGATTTTACCAAAAGACCGCTCATACCGAGAGCCTGTGCATTTGATTTTTCCAATGTTTCAAGAAAGTTGTCAAGTTCTACTTTTATACCAAGATTGATGACCTTGTAGCCGTTGTTGGAGAGAATGATATCGACAAGGTTTTTGCCGACATCATGAACATCTCCTTTGACGGTTCCAAGAATAAGTGTCGTATCTGTCTCTTTTTCGATTTTTGGGAGATAGGGTTTGAGGTGATCAACCGCTTTTTTCATTGTCTCCGCCGATTGGAGCACAAAAGGGAGCTGCATCTGCCCTGAACCGAAAAGTTCGCCGACAACTTTCATGGCATCTATGAGAATCTCATTGACTATTTTTTCAGGAGCAATTTTGTGACGAGCCTCTTCCACAAGAGGAATCATTCTGTCTTTGTCCCCGTCCATCAGGAGTTTGGCTATCTTCTCTTCATCGCTCATTTTGAGATAGGCTTCATCTACCGCATCATTGTCAACTGCTTCTTTGGAGGAGAAATGTTCTATAAAAGTAAAGAGCGCTTCGCCGTTTGGTTTGCGGTTAAAAATCAAATCATCACAAATTTCCTGATCTTCTTTGGGAATCTTGTTCAGGGGAATAATATGCTTTACATTGATAATAACAGAAGTCAGTCCCGCCTCAACACAATGATGCAAAAACATAGAGTTCAAATAGGGTCTTGCATCTTTGTCCAGTCCAAAGGAGATATTTGAAAGCCCCAGGATGGCTCCGACTTCGGGATGTTTTTGTCGAAGCTGGCGAATTGCTTCAATAGTGTTAATCCCTGCATCAAAATACTCTTCATCTCCGGAACCCAAAGTAAAAGTGAGTACATCAAAAACCAGATCTTCTTTTTTGATGCCGTGACGGTTTGTTGCGAGGTCGATAATGCGCTCTGCTACTCTGATTTTGTCTTCAACAGTCTTTGCCATTCCTTTTTCATCAATCGTCAGACAGACAAGGCTCGCCCCGAATTTTTTTGCCAACTGGCAAACTGCATCAAATTTCGGTTCACCGTCTTCCAGGTTCACAGAGTTGAGAATCGGCTTGCCTCCGATATGTTTGAGGGCAGTTTCAAGCCCCTTTGTCTGGGTAGAATCGGGCATAAGCGGCAGGGCAATTTTTTGGGCATACATTGCCATGACTTCTGTCATATCTTTTGTTTCATCACGTCCCGCAAATCCGACATTGACATCAAGAACATGTGCGCCTGCACGGACCTGCTGTTGTGCAACGGAAAGCGTTCCTTCATAATCTTCTGCCAAAAGCAGTTCGCGAAAAGCTTTTGAACCGGTTGCATTGGAACGCTCTCCGACAAGCAGCGGTGCGGGTTCCTGCATAAGCGGTACGGTATTAAAGAGTGACGCGATAGAGTTTTGTTGTGAACCTGATGGCGGTTTTGGAACAACACTCGAGACCTTGTTGACAAGTGCACGGATATGTTGCGGTGTCGTTCCGCAGCATCCGCCTAAAAAGCTTACGCCGTCATACTCTAAAAATTTCTCCTGTTGTGCTACAAATTCATCAGGTCCCATCGGATAATAAGTATAGCCTCCGCGGTTTTGCGGCAGACCGGCATTGGCATGCACACTGATTGGTTTGCCCCAGAGTTCACTGAGTGTTTTGACATGTTTGAGTACCTGCTCAGGTCCTGTTCCACAGTTGAAACCAAGAGAGAGAATATCAAAAGGCTCCATAATGGTGGCAATGGTTTCGGCATCTGTTCCTATAAGCATTGTTCCGCTGAGTTCGATGGTCACAGAAACCATGATGGGGATTTCGACCTCTTTTTGTCTGCAGGCTTCCTGAATGGCATGCAAAGCAGCCTTTATCTGCAGTGGGTCCTGTGCCGTTTCAATGAGAAATACATCAACTCCTCCGTCGATAAGGGCGAGACAAAATTCAGTATAGCCTGCATACATTTCATCATACGTGATATGTCCGAGAGAAGGAAGTTTTGTTCCCGGTCCGATAGAACCAAGACAAAAACGGGGATGCTCCGGTGTTGAAAAAGCTTCACACTGTTTTTTGACAAGTTCGGCTCCGGCACGTGTCAGTTCATATGCACGGTGGCCGATGTTGTATTCATCCAAAACCCAGGAAAAAGAACCAAAGGTATTGGTTGTGATGAAATCAGCCCCGGCAGTCAGATAGGCATGAAAAATATCATTCATAATTTCAGGAGCTGTAACATTTAAGAGTTCATTGCATCCCTCATTCCCTTCCCATGCCTCTTTTGGAATTTGATCATCACGCTGCTGCAGTTGTGTACCCATTGCCCCATCGATGATAAGCGGGCGTTTTTTGATAGTTTCCAAGATGTATTGTTTTGTTGTCATATATAAAATCTTTTTATTTAAATATTTTATTATTTTAACATTATTGGATATAAAATTTGCTGTATTATCAGTCTAAATTTCACTTTTTAAGTTCGAGAAATGCTAAAATGACGAAATAATAAAAAAAAATATTGACTTTTATCGTCAAATAAGTGTATAATGACGATGAAAATCAATTATTAGAGAGGTTTAATCGTTAAATGACTATTGCCTATATCCGTCCGGATAAAAATTTTTTATCTGCACATGAACAGTTGAAATATATAAATTCTTACACAACGACTAATAATCTTGTTGTTGATGATGAATTTGTAGATTACATATCGCAAAATAAACGTTTGGAAGATCGCATAAATGTAACATCTTATTTTCAATCTAAAGAAGAAGCTATACTGCTTATATATGATGTTTGGGTTTTAACTACAAATATGGAAGATTTAATTCAAATGGTAAGTTGTTTGTTGAAAAATAAATATAAAGTGCATATTATAAAACACTCTGTTATAATTTCACAAGAGAGCAGTGCAATGTTGATTTTAGGGCTTATGGATCAACTCCGGCAAAAATTGAAAAATGATGCTAAAAGAATGATAGGGAGACCAAAAGGAAGCAGATCCAGTTCTAAGTTTGATATTTATTTAAATGAGATTATAGAGTATATAAGAGAGAAAAAAAGTGTAAGTGAAATGGCACGTCTTTTAAATGTCAGTAGAAGTTCACTAAAAGATTACATTGAATCAAGAGAGTTAAAACAGATAGCTTCGGGTTCGTTGCTGACGCATACTCAAGAAGATGCCGAAGCTCAGGTTATTAATACAATAGTATGTCCAGATTAATTTAATAGGAGAAATAGATGAGTGAAAAGAAAAAAAGTATAGAGATACCTACCCCTTGGAGAATTAAACGTTATTATGTTTATGCGTTGGCGACAATAGTAGCTTTGGTGTTGCCATGGATTAAAGTCAATGGACACCACTTCTTTTTATTGAGTTTTGACAAAATGAAACTGGACCTTGCTTTTGTGCAGTTTGATATGCAAGAGTTGTATTTGATGCCATTTTTATTGATGCTTCTTTTTATTACTATATTTGGTATGACAGTTTTAGGCGGTCGTGTTTTTTGTGGATGGGTATGTCCGCAAACTGTGTTTCGTGTCATTTATCGTGACTTGATTGAAACAAAATTATTGCATTTACGAAAGCGTATCGGAAACAAGCAGCAAGAACCGGATATGTCAAAACCTGAAAACAAAGTAAAAAAAGCGATAGCTGTTATGATATGGACTGTGCTTGCATTGATTGCAGGAGCCGATTTTATGTGGTATTTTGTTCCACCGGAGACCTTTTTTCAGTATTTAAGTAATCCTGGAGAGCATTTAACGATGATTGGTTTTGTTGTAGGGATTGCAGCATTTTTGATTTATGACATTGTATTTTTAAAAGAAAATTTTTGTATTTATGTCTGTCCATATTCCCGTGTACAGTCAGTACTCTATGATGAACACACAGTTATGGCGATCTATGACTTTAACAGAGGCGGACATATCTATGACGAGCATCACCATAAAAAATTTGAAAAACAAAAAGAGTTGCAAGCAGCAGAACCAAATGCCGAATGTACGACATGTGAAAAATGTGTAACAGTCTGTCCTACTCATATTGATATACGTGAGGGACTGCAACTTGAATGTATAAACTGTCTGGAATGTGTTGATGCCTGTACAACAGTTATGGGTAAACTTGGAAAACCATCACTCGTGACATGGTCAAGTGAGTATGAGATTGCTGAGAAAAAGGGAAAAACAAAATATTTCCGTCCAAAAATCATAGCATATATGGTTTTACTTGTGGGTCTTATGTTTGCACTTGGATATATGAGTACGACAAAAGAGCATATGCTGTTAAATATCAATAAAGAGACAAGACTTTATTCTGTCAAACATCTTGCAAATAATAAATTTGCAGTTGAAAACTCTTATGTCTTTTTATTGCAAAATACTGAGAATGAACCAATGAAATTTTTCTTTGAAGTTATTCCTCCAAAAGGAATGGAAGGGAAAATTCAAATAGTAAAACCGTCAAAACCTTTCAGAGTGGTACCTGGTGTTAAAAAGAAAAAAATTGTAACACTTAGAACAACAGAGATGTTGGTTGATGACAAACGCAAGGATACTATTATTCCTATTACTATTCATGCATATGCTTTGGATAAAGACGGAAAGCCTAGCAAACTTATTTCTGTAATGAGACATACAATTTTCGTCTTTCCTAAAGAGAATGTCCTTTTAGACTCAAAATAAATTTAATAATAAGAAATCACACCATGGTGTGATTTCTATCAAATTCTTCGCAAATAAATAATTTGTTTTCTCCTCAGCATAAAATTTGCTATAATTCGCCTCTATTTATAAATTTATAATAAAAGGTAATAACTATGGCATTCTCAAAAGAAAATAGAAAAGGTACTGTTTCAGGTATCATCTTTGTTGCAATTTTTGCAGCTGCTGCAACATCAATAGCGCAAATTGCATTTGTCAAATCACTTGGCATCTCTCCTCTTGTTATCGGTATAGTATTAGGTATTTTTTATGCAAATACTTTACATAACCATATTCCGAGTGCCTGGGGAACCGGTATTACGTTTTCAGGCAAAAAGATTCTTCGTTTTGCAATCGTATTTTATGGTTTTCGTATAACATTTCAGCAGATTATGGATGTGGGGCTCAGTGGTTTTACCGTTTCACTGATTATGCTTTCCACGACTTTTTTACTGGGAACATATTTAGGTATAAAAGCGTTTAAGATGGATAAAGACACATCAATGCTTACAGCAGCAGGTGCCTCTGTCTGTGGTGCTGCAGCAGTTCTTGCAACAGAACCTGTTTTAAAAGCAGAAGGGTATAAAACTGCAGTAGCGGTTTCAATGGTTGTGCTCTTTGGTACAATTTCTATGTTTTTGTATCCTGTTTTGTATGCATCAATTATTGAGCCGGCAACAGGATTTTTGCATATGACTCCGGAACAGTTTGGTATCTATACGGGCGGAACTATTCATGAAGTGGCACAGGTTGTAGCCGTGCCTGCTTCTATTCCAGGTGCACCTGAAATTATGGCAAACTCTGCAGTGATTGTTAAAATGACTCGTGTTATTATGATTGCACCAATGCTTATTGTTTTGGGAATTTATTTGTCTATGCAGGCAAAAAAAGAGGGAAAATCTGGCGGTAAATTACAGCTTGTTATCCCTTGGTTTGCAGTATATTTTATAGGTATGGCCGGATTTAACTCTTTGGATTTGGTACCGCATACTATTGTTGATACTATCAATACAATTGATACTTTTCTTTTAACGATGGCAATGACAGCACTGGGTATGGGAACAATCTTTTCCAAATTCAAAGGGCTTGGTTTGGCACCGCTGTATACTGCCGGTGCGATGTTTGCATGGCTGGTTATAGGCGGTTTTGTGGTGACTAAGTTTGTAACAGCTGCTCTTTAGCAGCTGTTGCAGCTTTGGCAATGAAGCTTCTTAATATACTTATTTAAATAAATATTATATAATATTTATACTAGTTCACAAGGAGTTTAATTTTGTCATATATTCCAAATACATTAAACTCTTTTTGGCTTTGGAAAGAGGTTTATGTAAAACTGGGGATTTCTAATCCTGCCTATAAATATTGGAAAAACACTCCAACGTTAAAATTGAATAATAAATATATTTTTATTCAAAAACAGACACTTCCAAAAAAACATGAACATGTTGAAAATATTCTAACAGATCTTTCGGGGTATTTGCCAATTAAATATGCATCAGATCAGTTACATGTAAATGAACACTTGTTCGTAAGTGATAAAATGGCACTTCATACAGAGTTTGAGTATAAGTTTGTCGAAGATGTAAAATTTGTAAATGTAAAAAGATTTTTTAGAGAATATGGAATTAAAGTGAACAAAAATTCCATTGTACAGTTAGGGAAAATCAAAGATTTGGAAATATCTTCGGATGCAATATTTTATAATTTGAAAAATGATTACGGATTGGTGGTATATAATTCATGAATACTTTTTTTATAGAGTTTCGAGACCCTCTTTTTTCCATTATTATTTTCTTTACCATTATATTTATAATTACTTTTTTTTCTTATTGGTGGGGGAGATATAAAAGAAAAGAGGATTCTAAACAAATAAGTAAATTTTTGGAACAGTTTCGTACCTTACCATCACATAACGAATTGAAAATTTTAATAGCTGAAGGAGGGCTGTCAGAAAAATCATGGCTGCTTCTTGCGAGTGCATACTATAAAAACGGTGATTATGAAAAAAGTATAGAGATATATAATGAAATATTAAAACTCGGAAATAAAAGAAATACGAGAGAAACAATGTTCTTACTTGGAAAAACATATTTTAAAGCAGGATTTTTAGAACGTTCCAAGCAGGTTTTTTTAGAAATTCTGAAAAAGAATCCCCGTACACCGGAAGCTTTGCATTATTTGCTTCTTGTGTATGAGTACATGAAAGATTATAAATCCGCTTTGGAAGTTTTAGAGCCGTTGGATGAACTTCAAGAAGATGTTATTCTTGAACGTGCATACCTGCATGTTTTGGAAGCTCTTGATTCGCCGAATATGACAAAAGAAGAAAAAGTCCAGAAGTTGTTGGAGATATATAAAAATGCTCATCGTCTGGCTTATTTGATATTTGATTATATTTTTCAGGTAGATCCGCAACTTGCCTGGAAAAATATTGACATCTCTAAAAGCGAACTTTTGACAGAACTCTTCTGGCGATGTGATTCAAAAGATTTGAATTTGGATATAATTACAGACAATGGCTATCTGCGGGAACTTTATACTGCAAGAGGTGATGTGAAACTTGCATACAACAGCAGTATATTTGAGCTTGATGTGTTGATAAAACTTGAGGGAAAATCAAATGCAACACTCAGTTTTGAATATGTGTGTGATAACTGTAAAGGGACATATCCTTTTGCTTTCAGCCGTTGCAGTTCATGTCATGCGATAGATACAGCAAGAGTGGAGTACAGTTTAAGTAAAGATTACGCTAAGGAATTCAGTGAAGAAAATAACTCTTTTCAGTGACGGCAGTGCCTTGGGAAATCCAGGTCCTGGAGGTTATGGTGTTATTTTGCGATATGGTAAAAGTGAAAAAGAGCTTTGGGGCTCGGAACTCCATACTACAAATAACAGAATGGAACTCAAAGGTGCAATAGAAGGGCTTCGTGCTCTAAAGGAGCCTTGTGAGGTCGATATAATTTCTGACTCCTCTTATGTGGTGAAAGGAATCAATGAGTGGTTGCAAAACTGGATTAAAAGAGATTTTAAAAAAGTAAAGAACCCTGATTTATGGAAAGAATACATAGAAGTGGCAAAACCGCATAAGATTCATGCCATATGGGTACGGGGACATGACGGTCATGAAGAAAATGAGCGATGCGATGTATTGGCAAAAGAAGCGGCGCAAAAAGCCAAAGAGGCTTTAACACAATGAGGAGAAGGTATTTATGCATAAAAATATAAAGACATTGGAAGAAAAATTAGGATATGAGTTTCGTGACAAAAAGCTCATTATCGAAGCGCTGACACATAAAAGCTATAAGCAGCCCTACGATAATGAGCGATTGGAATTTTTGGGTGATGCCGTATTGGACCTTGTGGTCGGAGAGTATCTTTTTAAAAAGTTTCGGACATCTGATGAAGGAAAACTCTCCAAAATCCGAGCATCACTGGTCAATGAAACAGGTTTTGACAAACTGGCACGGGCTTTGAATCTGGGTGATTATATACTGCTTTCAAATGCTGAAGACAATAATGGCGGACGCGAAAAATCTTCTCTGCTTTCAAATGCTTTTGAAGCTATAATGGGTGCAATATATTTGGAAGCCGGTTTGGCAGAAGTACGAAGAATAGCCATTGATTTAATAGAAAAAAATCATGATGAGATCTCTTTGGATTCTTTGTTCCGTGATTTTAAAACAACACTTCAGGAATTGACACAGGCCCGCTTCGGGATAACGCCGGAGTATAAAGTTTTGGCATCACGTGGTCCTGATCATCAAAAAGAATTTGAAGTGGGTGTATTTATAGAAGATAAAGAGTATGCCAGAGCAAAGGGAAAGAGTAAAAAAATTGCACAACAAGAGGCAGCGAGAGTTGCTGTAGATATGTTAAATAAGGAAAAAAAGTGAACAGTTTTGGAATGAAATTACGATTTTCAACATTTGGAGAGTCTCACGGAAAAGCATTAGGCTGCCTTTTGGATGGTGTTCCGGCGGGCTTGAATATTGATGAAGAATATATTCAAAGTGAACTTGACAGAAGAAAACCCGGAAAGAGTAAATTTGAAACTGCCAGAAAAGAAGCAGACAAGGTTGAAATCTTAAGCGGTGTGTTTGAGGGAAAAAGTACAGGTACTCCAATTGCAATGGTTATATACAATACAAACCAAAAATCAAAAGACTATACAAATATAAAAGATGTGTTTCGTCCCGGGCATGCAGATTTTACCTATTTTCACAAATATGGTATACGAGACTACAGAGGCGGGGGGCGCAGCTCTGCGAGAGAGACTGCTGCAAGAGTAGCAGCAGGGGCTATTGCAAAACTAATGCTTCAAGAGCTTGGTATTACAGTGCTTAGCGGTATCAGCGAAGTTGCAGGCATACAGGCAGAAGATTTTAATTATGAAGGTGCGAAGAAAAGTGTAATTTATGCACTTGATGCCAATAAAGAAGAAGCACAAAAAGCAGCAATACTTAAAGCAAAAGAGGAGCATGATTCTGTCGGCGGTGTTTCGCGTGTTCTCATCAAAGGTACACCCGTAGGTTTGGGACAGCCTCTTTACTATAAACTAGATGCTGTTTTAGCGGATGCTATGATGGGTATTAATGCTGTAAAAGCTGTTGAGATTGGAGATGGTGTATTGAGTGCCAAGGTACACGGTTCTCAAAACAATGATCAGATACGTGCAAATGGATTTGAATCCAATCATTCGGGTGGAATACTCGGTGGTATCAGTAACGGGGAAGATATAGTGCTTAATGTCTATTTTAAACCAACGCCATCTATTTTCAAAGAGCAGCATACTGTTACAACAGCAAATGAAGAAGTTGATTTTTCACTCAAAGGCAGGCATGATCCTTGTGTTGCTATTCGCGGTACTGTTGTATGTGAATCAATGGCCGCTTTGGTTATAGCTGATATGATACTGCTCAATATGGGTTCAAAAATGGATGGTGTCATTAAATATTATAAATAATATTTAAAAATCATCATCTCCAAATTCTTTTTCCATTGCTTTTTGATACTTTAATTCTTCTTCTTTTTGGAGTTGTTGTTTTGTTAAGACGGCTTCATGAAGAAACGCACCGAAAAATGTCTTTGGTTCTAATTTTGCCAAAGCAAGATAAATACCGCTGACATTTTGGTAATGTTCTATTATATCTTTATGAGAAAGTGTAGTATCGTTTATTATATACCCTTTTAATCCATCAAGTTTGCTGTCTTGTAAGACTTTGTTATGATTGAGTTTAAACTCTACTTTGCAATCATCTGTAATATCCAAGTACTTTGCATAATGGGAGAGTTTTAAATCTTTTTTAGTGAGATTGGTTGAATACTCAATCTTTGCTTTTAATCTCTCAAGAGCCTTCTCTCTTAAGCGTTTATCTTTTTTGGCTCTTTTTGATGAGTAGGTAAGTACGAGTCTTTGGTGTATATCAAGAGAGTATTTTTGATTTTCTTGTGTATATTTTACAGTTTTATCAATCTCTATTTCATGGGTCGTACTATCATCAATAAATGTCAGGTTTGTAATTTTCTCTTTGATGCTGCCTGGTAGCATCTTAATTTTTGCACCAAGGATATATCTGTACCCGTTATTTTCAAGGTAAGCTATATTGGCATCATTTAACATACCTCTGTCAGCTACTACAATAGGCTTGTGTTTTAGTTTAAATCTTTTTTGAAAGCTTTTTAGTGCTTCAAGGAGTGTGTGCCCCTCATACTTTTTACCGTGATACACCTCATAAGAGAGAGGATACCCTTGTAGTGTTGTAAATAGACCCAGTTGTATCTGTGGCCGTGCTAATTTTCCTTCTTTGGAGAAACCTATTCTTCTTAGGTCATCTTCACTCTCACTCTCAAAAAACAGTGTTGTTACATCATAGAAGCTTACAACTAAATTGTTATCTATTTTTGCAAGTGTATCTTGATATACAGCCTCTTCAACTCTTTGTTTAATCTCATCTTTATAAAGACTATCTACCAATCTGTATATTGTCTCATCGCTAATCTCTTTCTTTTTAAAATAAAAAAGATAGTCACTTAGATACAGCTTACTCCCTGGATAGAGTATTCTTGATATTACAAGTGCTTTAAAAAGTTCATGCTTATCATTTTTCTTATACACTGATTGGAAAATAGTTTTTTTACTGATAATCCTGTCAAAGATTTTACCAAAAAAGAGTTCATCACCTATAGGAATTATTTGCTCATTTGAGATTGACAAAAACTTTAACTTTTTATCTTCTTGTTCTATGTTGTCAAACAGTGTGGGCTCTAACTCTTTTATTCTCTCTTTGCCTTTTTTTAAAAGTTCCTCTATCTCATCTGAATCTTTTGAACAGCCTATGCTCTCAATTACTTTTGATCTTCCTTTTACTTTTTTTATTATTTGGATACTGACAGAACCACTTGAGTTTTTCTTTTTTCTAACATACATAAAGGTATTATAAAAAACTTTCTCTTAAAGTTTGTGCCACCCATTTTTGAAATATGATACCCCTATTTTAGGGCTTTACAGAGGATGTTTCTCTGTTTTTCTTGAATTCGTGGAATTCAGGATGCTGTTTTAGCGGATGCTATGATGGGTATTAATGCTGTAAAAGCTGTTGAGATTGGAGATGGTGTATTGAGTGCCAAGGTACACGGTTCTCAAAACAATGATCAGATACGTGCAAATGGATTTGAATCCAATCATTCGGGTGGAATACTCGGTGGTATCAGTAATGGGGAAGATATAGTGCTTAATGTCTATTTTAAACCAACGCCATCTATTTTCAAAGAGCAGCATACTGTTACAACAGCAAATGAAGAAGTTGATTTTTCACTCAAAGGCAGGCATGATCCTTGTGTTGCTATTCGCGGTACTGTTGTATGTGAATCAATGGCCGCTTTGGTTATAGCTGATATGATACTGCTCAATATGGGTTCAAAAATGGATGGTGTCATTAAATATTATAAATAATATTTAAAAATCATCATCTCCAAATTCTTTTTCCATTGCTTTTTGATACTTTAATTCTTCTTCTTTTTGGAGTTGTTGTTTTGTTAAGACGGCTTCATGAAGAAACGCACCGAAAAATGTCTTTGGTTCTAATTTTGCCAAAGCAAGATAAATACCGCTGATAAGGGCAATGATTGTTATACCTGCTACTGCTTTTTGTATAGGATTAAATCTCTGTATAGGTTCTTTTATTCGCATTTCACAGGTTCCGCCCGGGCAGAGTGTTGGATTTTTTCTTGTGATAAACTTGTAAATCATACAGCCTACACATATCGAAAAAGCACTTTCGAGAAACATTAATGCAAGGCACAGTACACAGATGAGTACTTTGTAAAAAGTAATATCCCAGTTGAGAACAAACCATTGCATCATAGGCAAAGATATCAGCCAGCCAAGAGTCCAGGCAAAGCGTTTTTGGAGACCGCCTACATATTCCGGTTTTTGATTTTGTACAGCCAGTTTTCCCAGCAGTAAAGAGGGCGAGTATTTGGGAGAAATCATCCTTGCTGTAAAGTCAATAAACAAAAATGTCAAGTAGACTCTTGCTACGATGACATGTCCAAATCCTATTCCTATAAAAATTACAAGCATTCCCAGCAAGCCAAGTATGCCAGCAGCAGCTCTTGCCTCACGCTCGTTAATGACGGTTACATCATAACCCGGAACTCTTTCTCCGTAGTCTAGTAAAAAACTTTTTAAATTCATAAAATACCTTTAGTTGTAATAATTATTCTGTCATTTCTTTTAAAATTTTGACAATCATCCCCTGGGCCTCTTTTAACGGACGGATAGATTCTTCGTCTTGTATGTCGAGTGTATTTATCCAGTTTTCAACACCCAAAAATCCCATATACATCTTTGATTCATTTTTTTTCTTGTAAAGATAAAAAGAACACGGTGCCCAGGCACCTGCTTCGGGATGAAGTTTTGAAACAGGGTATATTACATCAAATTTGCAAATGGAATATGTATGAAAAAAATCATATTCATGAAAATCGTAATCATCAAATATTTCTTCTTGCAGATTAGTATAGTTTGGAAACAAAAATCCCAAAGGTTCTAATTCACCTTCAAATTCTGCTTCAAAATCTTCTATATAGTCTTCCATTGGCAGGTCGGTCTTTACTTCTGTGGCCATATCAATTGCAAATGATTTTTTTGGAAATTTTACAGTGTAATTTAAGTCTTTAAAATGTCCGTCTGGCATTGCTTTTTTCAGTCCTGTTTGTATCAAAGCAGCATATTCTATTAGATCCGGATCATTTTTCGGGATACCTGTCGCTCTTGACATTCCGTTGAGCGTCAAGGTTGCTATATTCATATTGCCGTCTCTGTCTTCCCAGATAGACATAGTTAAAGGTGTCAATGCACCAAATTTTGGATATTTCTTGATAATCTTATATGTGAGTTCACTGTTTATATACATAGCAAGGTTGTAAGTTTTATAATGCACTTTACCAAATCTGGTTTTAAACGGCTTATTCATATCATTGTTTCCGGGAACACTCAGTCCAATGGCATCAAAAGCAGCTTCTATTGTTTTGGGAGTAACCTTTTTGTTTGTATTGTGTGTTGTAAAAACCTGCACATCCTGTGTTTGGACAGGTTTGGAAGGTGTTGCGGTAGATGTAGCATTACAGCCGTTAATAGACAGCGTTGCTAAAACAACCATTATCAGAGTGTATATCTTTTTCACTTAGTCTCCTTGAGTTTTCTATTGCATAATACGGATTAAATTTATACTGTGTAACTTTATCATTATTGTTATATAAATAATATTAATAGAGTCAAATACTTACTGTATCTCCGACTTTAATTACGCAAGGACCACTTATTATTTTTGCAAATATACCTCTGTCGTTTTTTAGCAGTTTAGGCAACTTTGGGTTTATGATGGACAATCCTTTGCACAGAGTGCAGTTTTGTGTTATTTCCAATGTTGTATCACCTATTGTAAAGGTCTCCCCTGTATTTAAATGGTAGGGGTTGATATCAATTAAAATATTTTCGCCCAGTGCTCCGTCTGATAGGTTTATGTTTGTATTATATGCCATATTGTAGCTTTGGATAGAGGTAATTAAAATAGCTCTTTGATCATTTTTATTGTAAAATTTGTCATTTAGAATTCCGTGTTCGTCGGCATCTATATGAGAGGTGTTTATTCTTGTTTTATCTGTATCATTTTTTGTGATGAATAATTTCAGAACTTTACCCTGCAGGTTTTTCTTCATCTGTTTTTGCTCATTATTTGTATTTGTTGTAGTTGTTGTAAAAAATTGAGAGTATGAGAGCCAATGTAGTAATTGGCTCTTAAAAAAGAGGGTAAAATTATTTAATTTTACCTTTGCCTTTGTAAGTTTTACCTTTAAGGTCAACTGCTAACATTTCAACCTTATCACCTTTTTTACCAATTCCTTTAAATTGAAATTTGAAAATAGGATTTTTAGATAAGAATTGTGAAGTAGACATATCTAAAACAGTCTCACCATTGACTGTAGCAGTTAAATGAGTAATAAAGTTTGCGTTATCTCTGCTACCGGTTTTCTTTTCTGCCATATTGTAAGTCATCATTTGATGTTTAACCATTGCTTTAACTTTAACAACACCGCCTTTTAATTTTGCTTTTACTTTAATTCCAGCCATTGTATTTCCTTATTTATTTTATTTTTTTTGTATCAAAATGAGAAGAAATTATCCTTCACATCCACCAAGAGCAACATCAAGAGTTTTCTTAGCAGCGTATAGTTTGCCGTCTTTACCCTCAGCAACGATTGTTATCGTACCGGATTTAGCCATTTTGATTTTAATAGAATATTTGTTTACACTGTACTTGTTTGTTTCTACGACAAGTACTGCTGCTTCCGGATTTGCATCTTGAAATACAGAAATTGTTTTTACATCTTTGTCAGTTGAAAAATCAACCGGAATTGCACCACCGTTGCTTGCAACATCAGGAGCAGTAAGTTTCACACCTTCCATTGTTAATGCATTTGAACCATACATTGCTTTGATAGCATCATCAACAGTTTTTGCTGTCCATACAGTCGGTTTGAGTTTTCTGTAGTCTTCTGCTCTTACACTTGCCGGTACAACCGCTAACGCCAGTGCGCCTAAAGTCATGCTTAAAAATTTTCTTCTTTCCATCATTTTATCCTTTTTGTTTATTTACTTTGGTTGATAATATAGTCAACAACTGATTTGAATTGTTTGTCAGAGAGTGATGAACCGCCTTTAGGAGGCATTCCTGTATCAGTCCCTTTTAAACCATTTTCATATACTTTATCCATTCCTTTTACAAGCAACGGTGCCCATGCGGACTTGTCCCCAGGTGCTGGAGCAGCACCTGTGTCATGGCACATTGCGCAGTTTGCAGCATATGCTTTTTTCGCATCAAAACTGCTCTCTTCTTTCTCTTTTGGAAGATCTCTTACTGCAGACAAAGGCGGATGAAAGTCACTGATTCCGGCACCTTTTATATAAACAACTTCCGCAGTCGGTTCCTGGCAGTCTTTCATACATCTTGATGCAGGGTTTTTGACATCATATTTCTGTCCGCCAAAGTTTTTTGCATTTGCATAATACTTACGTACATTTTCAGGACCATTCGGACCAGCGATATCCGGTTCAAATCCGTCTCTGTTTGGCATTTTTATTTTTAGGAATTTTTCACGATTAAGTACATACTCATCATCAACTTCCACACCGTCTATTTCCATTTCATTGGCATTTAATATATATGCAACCAAAGCATATACTTCATCATCACTGAGACTGTCAGTCAACGGATGAGGCATCGCATCTTTGATGTACCACCATAGAGTACTTGCCTGTGGCCAGTATGTACCAAAAACACGTACTGGACCGTCAGTATCTGGTTTGATTCTTTGATTTGTTAATGTTTTATGCAATTCATAGGCATTTCCTTTGGATAAAGCAGGATAGCCACCGCCGCCTGAACCAAAGTCACCATGACACATGACACATTTTGCTTCATAAATATTTTCGCCTTCTTCTACACTTCCCTGACCTTCCGGTAAACCGGTACCGTCAGCCATGACATCAGAATTCCACTCATCATATTCCGCTTTTGTCGGAGTACGGCCATATTTTACATCTGCATTATGCGCATTTGTATTGACATAGTATGGTCCTGTTTTTCCGTTTACAACAGGATAGTCTACTCCACCGTCAATAGAAGCTTTTGTAGGCACATTTGAACCTGCAGGTGAAGCATTTTCCACACATGCAGAAAGTCCCAGTGACAATACAGCTGCAGTAGAAATTGAAATTAATAATTTTTTATTTAATGTAAACATCATTACGCTTTTCCTTCTATTACTAACTCGCCATTTGCTTTACGCCCTAATTGAGAACGTACTTCAACGTGAGTTATCTTTCCGTCTTTTTCAACTTTCCATGTTTCCACTGCATTTCTATGGTACACAGCTTCTACACCTACAGTAAGAATTTCCTGGTCAACTGTCGGTTGGATGTATCCTGCATCATCTCTGGCACGAGAAGTAAGGAAGAGTTCCTGTCCTTTTTTGTATGTATGCATATAGCTCCAGCGTGTCCAGCATTTAGGAAGAACCAAACCTTTGAGTTTTGCTTCAACATAATTTCTTCCACCGTCAAAAGAGAGATCCACACCTGTAATTGTTCCCATTCCGGACCATGCAAGACCTTCTATCTCTACTATGTCACCATCTTCCAGGTCTGTCCAGTCAATTTCCGGAGACGGAGAAGTTACTGTTGAGTTTACTTCATTTGCATAGAAGTGTTGGATGGCCTTTCCGGTTGGTTTCAAGACTGTGTATTTAGATGTTTCTTCTTTACAGTACCAAGGTTCACTTGCGAAGTCTAAACGTCTTAGCCATTTTACACAGAGATTGCCTTCCCAGCCCGGAACAAGTAAACGAATCGGATATCCTTGTTCAGGACGCAGTGCTTCACCATTTTGGCCCCATACAATCATGGCATCATCCCAGACTTTTTCCATTGGAATGGTTCGACCCATTTTTGAGGAGTCTCCGCCTTCTGCAAGCATCCACAGTGCCTCTTTTTTTACACCCAGGTCTTTGAGGATGTCTTTAATGTAAACACCTGTCCATTCTGCACAGGACATAAAGCCTTTTGCAAACTGTAAAGAGTTGTATTGTGGACCTCTCCATTCTTGACCGCCGTTTGCAGGACACTCAATAAAGTGAGTACGTGTTACACTTGGGTAGCGCTTCAGCTGCTTCATAGTAAGAACCAGAGGTTTTTCAACCAAACCGGTAATCATAAGTCTGTGCTCATTCGGGTCAATATGTGCCACACCACCGTGACAACGACTGAAAAAGAGGCCGTTTGGTGTGATGATTCCGCTTGACTCTTGTAAAGGCGTAACCGCAATAGATGCTCTGAAGTTACCCGAAGCAAGGAGCTTCGTGTATCTTCTTGTTACGTTATGCTCATACTTGGATGGCATTCCGTAAAGATTCTTTGTTACAGGATCTCCCCATTTTGTTCCCCACGGTGTAGGTTCTAAAATAGCGGGATCGCCTGCTTCTTCTGATGCCAGCAGAGAAGTTCCAGCAAGTGCAGTTACAGATAATGCAGCTGTTTTTCTGAAAAAGTCTCTTCTGCCAAGACTTGAGTCGTTACTGTTGTCAGTAGCAGACTCTACATCTTGTTGAGATTTTTTTATATCCACAATGTTCTCCTTGGTAAGTTGTTATTCTGTTTAATACTTTTAATATCTCATTAATTTCCAGGCAATACAAATAATTGCTGATTTGTATTATGCCATTGTATGCTTAAATTATAAATACATAGCAAAAGGTATTATACAAAAAAATGAGACAAAAATGTGATATTAGCACCTAAAATGCACTAATTGGTTACTTATTGAAACACTCTCCATATATAACTAAAAATAATATTTGTACAGGTTATTTTTGGAATAACATAAACTTATTAGATAATAAAAATTATTTTTCAACTATACCCAGCACAAGATAGGTTTCAGAGGCTTTGTCAATGAAAAACGGTATTATAAATCCCTGGTGCTCAAGGTCTTTTATGTTTTCATCATTAAAATAGACAGACTGCTTGTATTTTTGTGCTTTTGTCGGAATATTGATTATTACAGTATCCAAATACATTTTAAAGTTTTTTGTTGCCATAAAATCTTCTTTTGCGAATTTTTGCAAAATATCCTGTAGCTGTTTTTCAAACAGGTCAGTGCATAGTATTTGCATCATTTGGCCTTTTCGTTAAGCCAGTTTGAAAGTTTTTGTGTGCAAGGATAGAACTCTTTTACAGAATTCTTGTCCTGTTTGTATTTTTCAAATGCTTTTTGCATCTTTTTTTTTGCATCTTCATTAATCTTTTGCATTATCTACTCGTCATCATCTTCTTCTTGGGTTTTTGGTGTATTGCCATAAATAGCATCCACTTCTTCTGAAAGTGAACTAATCTCATCTATTGCGTCTTCATAGGCTTCCACTTTTTCATCACAGTCCTCAGTGGCTTCAGCATTAGCTGTTGCTTCATGGAGAGAATCTTCTATCATATAGGCTTTAAAAGGCATACCGTAGTTGTAAACTATTTCTCCACCGTGTTTTCCTTGCAAAAGTGTTGTTGCTGTTGCTGCAAGTAAAAGAAGAATGGCCAATGCCTGCACAGCAAAATTTTTCATTTTATATCCGACTATCTGCACCAATGCGATAATACCCGTTGCTATTGCCAGATACAGCCCAAGCTCTTTATGTTCCAGGAGTTCTTCTTTACCGGCTTTGCTCAGATAATCAAAAATTTCCGGTCCGGCCTGATTCCCTGTATACCAGGCTACTGTCATTGCAAGTGCTGCCGCAAGTGTCATTATAAGAGAAGTTTTCGACATCATTTCACTTTTGCTGTAAAGATAAACAAGTCCAAAAACTGAAGCAACTACAGGTAAAGCCATCGCAAAGTGTACGGTTGCAGGGTGTAACATCATAGTAAATCCTTTGTATTTGAGTTTAGAAAATTATATTAAAACATTCAAATTTATTTTTTAGTTAATTATAATAATAAATTATCTTAAGATGAAATTTATCTATCTTTTTTTTCCATCGCATCTTTGGCTGACTTTATTGCACTGCCAAGTGCTGCCCGGGCAACTTCCCATGCCTGTATGCCCATTTTTTTGGCTTCCTGTGCCTTTGGCGAATGCAGGGCACTGTCTGCTTTCTTGGCTGCAATTTTTGCAAAGGCAGAAAACTTTTCTTTGATAACTTCAGCTGTTTCTTTGGAGATAAGAATAAGCTCTTCGAGATCATAACGCATTTCTTTGTTAAGTTCGAGAAGGATTTTTTTAATGTATTGTGAACTTTGGGAAGCCTGCGTGATGATTATCTGTGAAAAAAGTGTATCTGTCTGATGCAAATCTTCTATGATAGTATCATAGTCTTCGATAAGTATATGTTTGGCTTCTACAGGCATAAATGCAACTCTTTGTTTAAATCTGTCAATAGATTTGATCAATCCGCTTCGCATACCTTTGAGTGTGGCAGAGAGAATCTCTTGGGCTCTTGTCGGTGTTGCTTCTGCAACTTCTATAGTCGTTGCAAGAATTGTGGAGAGGATTTTTCTCACACGTATTGTATTGAGAGAACCTTCTTTTATAGACTCAAAGGTAATATCTTTTATAACCTCTTTGATTGATTCGTTTACATCACCGTCTGTATCTTTTTCCAGTGCTGTAATAATGGCTGATTCCACCATTTCGCTGAGCATATCATACAGATCAATGGACTGCAGTTTGATCTGATGTAACATATGAACAGCTTTGTCATCTTTGAGTTGCTCTTCAATAGCATTGAAAACCTCATATTTTGCTATTTGCAGCTCTTCTGATTTTTTGTGCAAAGCTCTTTCGATGGCTTCTTTTTGTTCCAAAAGTTTTTCAACCTCTTCTTTCAAAGTATGTGTTTCTTCTTCAATAAAAGTATTTGTTAAGGCTTTCATCTCATCCAGGGAGATGTTTTTCAGATCTACTTTTGCATCGGACAATGCATGTCCGATTCTTTTTTCTATACTTTTAAATTTATGACTGTATGCTTTTTTGAGTTTTGTTTGCAGGGTTTGATTTTGATCCATGGGTTACTCCTAAAGTACCATTTTAATATCTTGATGATTTTTCAAAGCATCATATATAAATTTTCTGTCATCTTCGTTATGAACAAGTAAATCAAGGTTCATGCTGACATATTTGCCTGTTTTAGACTTGTTTGAGTCTGTAAGTTTGTGTGAGCGTTCATCAATGACCTCTTTTATGGCATTTTGCAGAGCCTCTTTCTCACTTGCAATGACTTTATAGCACCAGTTACAAGGATATTCAACTTCCAATTGTTTGTCTTTGAGTTTATCGTTTAAAGTCTCCACTTTTTCCTCCTGATTTAGATTCAAGTTGAACATTCTGTATCACCATTCCTTTGTCGATAGCCTTTACCATGTCATAAATTGTCAAAAGCCCGATGCTGACTCCTGTTAATGCCTCCATCTCAACACCTGTCTGTCCTGTGAGTTTCGCAGTAACTGTAAGCTTAAATCCGGGAAGCTGTGTCAGTTCTTCTACCTCACAGTTTATGCCGCTTAAATTTAAAGGATGACACATAGGAATGAGTTCGCTGGTTTTTTTCGTCCCCATAATAGCTGCAATAACGGCTGTTTGCAATACAGGACCTTTTTTTGTTTTTTCGCTGACTATGGCATCGTAGGCATCTTGACTCATTCTTATGATACCGCTTGCTATTGCTACTCTTGTTGTATTGTTCTTATCACTTACGTCAACCATTTTAGGTCTTTGGTTTTCATCAAGATGCGTTAAATTCATTACTAAACTGCTCTCTGTTAAATTATTTTTTACTATTATAGCAAAGTGCCGTTAATAATGCGTGAGAATTTCAAGAGCTTTTTGATAATCTTTAGGGTGATTCATATTTAAAAAGGGTTTTGAATCAGGAAAATAAACATAGCTTGTTTTGGAATTTTTTAAAAGAGAACCAAGTTTATGATTGTTTTCATGAAGCATCTGTAAAAATTTTGGTTGTAAATTTTTGGAGTAGATCCCGCATAAGGGCTGTACACCCTCATCTGTTTTGGCAATAACCGCATCAGAAGCAGAGTTGTCGGCAAGTATGATTTTTTCTATTTCTCTTTGGGAGACAAAGGGGGTGTCAACGCTCAAAACAAATATTTTTTCTGCACTGAGTGTATCAAATACTGTGACAAACCCAAGAGTAGGAGCGAAAACAGAAGAAACTTTTTTATCTTCTATGAAGTTCGCATCAAAAGAAAAAACTGATTTGTTTTTGCAGGAGATATAGACCTTTGTAAAAATTTTACCCAGTCTGACGTATTGGTACTCTGTCAGGGTACTGAAACCGGCAAAAGGGAGAAGCGATTTGTCCTCTCCCATTCTACTGCTTTTGCCGCCTGCAAAGATGACACAGGGAATATCGAACATTTAGTTGAGTGTTAAGTTTGCTTCAATACGTCTGTTTTGTGCGCGACCTTCAGCCGTTTTATTACTTGCAATAGGGTTAAGCTCACCCATTCCTACCGTTGTCAGTCTTGAAGCAGGTACTCCTTTTTGTACAAGAAGTTTTTTTACTTCATCGGCTCTTTTTTGAGAAAGTTTTTTGTTATAAGCTTCGCTTCCTCTGCTATCAGTATAGCCGACTATCTCAGCACTGTAGTTTTTGTATTTTTTCAAAAAGTTTGCAAATGCATCTATTTTTGCAAGAGATGTTTGCTTGACTGCATACGAATTGCTTTCAAAATGAATGTCTAAGTTAATCGTTTGAGGGCATCCATCTACATTTACCGGAGTTCCTGCAGGAGTGTTTGGACATTTGTCTAAAGAATTTTCTACTCCGTCATGGTCATCATCAAGAGAAATTTTGCAACCGTTTATATCAACTGTACTGTTTGGCGGAGTATTTGGACATTTGTCGAGGGCATCATAAATGCCGTCACCGTCACTATCCACTTCCGGTTTTTCTATGCGGATAACTTTTTCTTCGACAATTGTAACAACCTCAGGGATTGTTTGTGCTTTTTGTGCACCAAAAGAGTAAGTAAGACCGACAAGACCTACAAGGTTGCTGTCAGCATTTCCGGCATTGTTTGAAGCAATTTTTGCCATATAAATAGCTTCTAATTTAAGCGCCCAGTTTTGAGTAAAAGGGATTTTCACTCCTGCCCCTGCATCTAAAAACATACCGGTTTCATTATTTCTGTTTGTATCAGAAATATTTTCAATGCCTACACCCATTTTTGCAAAAGGGATGACGGTATGTGTTTTTTCAAAAGTATACACGCCATTAAAAGCACCACGGGTAATTTGTGTATCTCCACCTGACTTATAATCTACGCCGCGAGAATGAAATACTGAAAATTCCGGGCTTATTTTACTTTCTAAAGTATTGAATTGTACTTCAACGCCTCCTGTAAAATAGCCGTCATCTTTAATGCCAAGATTGCCTTCTGCGATATCGTATCCTATCATTGGAGAGATTTCGTATTTGTAATCGCTCGCTTGAATCAGTGTCCCTGCTAATAAAAGTGGTAGCAAAAATCTTTTTTTCATAAAATGTTCCTTATTTGTTATTAATATATCATTATCTCGGGTCTGTAATATACCCTGTAATTGCTGATGCGGCAGCAACGGCTGAGTTTGCCAGATAAACTTTGGAAGAGCGGCTGCCCATACGACCGACAAAGTTTCTGTTTGTTGTGCTGATGGCTACTTCATTGTCCCCTAAAATACCCATGTATCCGCCGAGGCAGGCACCGCAAGTAGGATTGCTCACAACACCGCCGGCATCGACAATGATGTCGATATAGCCCAAATGGTTTGCTTCACGCAGGATTTTTTGTGTTCCCGGTGTGACAATGAGACGAACATCAGGATGGACTTTTTGTCCTTTGAGTATCTCGGCGGCTACTTTGAGGTCAGCAAGCCGGCCGTTGGTACAGCTTCCGATAAAAGCCTGGTCCACTTTGATTTTATCTTCGACCGCTTTTTTGACAGAGTGACCGTTTGACGGCAAGAAAGGATAGGCAATAACGGGGTCAAGGTTTGCAACATCAATCTCTAAAACCTGAACATACTGGGCATCTTCATCAGAGTAGTGAATGCGAGGCGCGCGGGCGAGGTTTTTGTCTGCCAAAAACTCTGCTGTAATCTCATCATAGGCTACGATACCGTTTTTTGCACCGGCTTCAATCGCCATATTGCACATAGAAAATCTGTCATCTATCGTAAGGTGTTTAATCGTACTTCCTGTAAATTCCAAGGTTTTGTACAGTGCACCGTCGACACCGATAAGACGGATAATCTCCAGGATAATATCTTTTCCTGTTGTATATTTTCCGGGTTTGCCTGAGAGTACAACTTTGATAGATTCGGGTACTTTGAACCAGTTTCCGCCGGTAATCATAGCAAATGCAAGATCCGTTGAACCCATTCCTGTTGAAAATGCACCGAGTGCTCCGTGCGTACATGTATGTGAATCGGCACCGATGATGACATCACCCGGAACAATCAGCCCTTTTTCCGGTAATAAAGCATGCTCAATGCCCATATCCTTTTCATCAAAATAGTTTTTTAGTTGGTGTTTTTTTGCAAAATCGCGGGAAATTCTTGCCTGATTCGCTGATGCAATGTCTTTTGCCGGAATAAAGTGATCAAGAACGATAGAGAAACCGTCCGGATTTGCCAGTTTTTGTGCACCACTCTCTTCAAAAGCTTTGATAGAAATAGGTGTAGTAATATCGTTTCCGATAACCATATCAATATCGCAACGGATAATTTCACCCGCTTTGACTTCACGACCGATATGCTGTGAGAATATTTTTTCAGTTATAGTTTGCCCCATGATGGTTACCCTCTTATAATATAATTAATTTCGCGATTATAACATAAGAGATTTAAAGTGATATTTCAGGAGATGCTAGATTTGATATTTAATGGCTTTTTTAGTAAATTCGGTTGAACAAAAAAACAGAGCAATAAAAACAGGGTTAAATACGATAACATCATCTTCAAGCGTTTCAAAAACAGTAAAACTGAAACCTTCTCCGTCATTGGGATTTTGGGGAGTGATGACAAACTTCAAAGGTGCCAGTGCCCGCGACATGTTGATGATGTTCTTTTTTACTTTCGAATTTGTCCCGTCTAAGATATTGAAATCTTTTTCTTCAGCCTCTCTGTGCGCAACGAGAATATTTTGAATCAGATCTATTTTGTCTTTAAAAACTACTTTGTTCCATTTTATGATTGTATTGTTTGAAGCAATTTGGCAGTTCTTTTGCATAAGCGGATGCGGTTTTTTTGCACGCATGGCTTCAATGAGTGCAAGTAAATAGTTTACGCCACCTATGTTTTTGGCTGCTTTTGTTAAAAAAAGATGTAAAAACTCTTTTTTCTTTTGGTCTAGATTGTTAAAATTACACATTGTTTTTTCCTTGTTAATTTGTTATTATAACATTATTATTGGCTGTTTGAATTCTTAAACAAAATGTAAACTCAGTTTGGCTTAAGCAAATCATAATGACAAAACTATTATGATGTCAAAAGTAAAAGAAGACAAAAATAGTCTGATTTAAAATATAACCCAATTAAGAGGTAAAAATATGCAAGTTTATTTAGACAATAACGCTACTACAATGACGGACCCGCAGGTAGTAGAAGTAATGCAACCATTCTTTAGTGAAATTTACGGAAATCCCAATTCGCTTCACAAGTTTGGTACTGCATCACATCCATACCTGAGAAAAGCAATAGACCAGGTTTATACAGCACTCAATGCGAGTGACAATGATGATATCGTATTCACATCATGTGCAACAGAATCAAACAACTGGGTATTAAAGTCCATCTATTTTGACAAAATTGTCAATGGAGAAAAAGACCATATCATTACAACAGAAGTTGAACATCCTTCAGTGCTTGCTACATGCAGATGGCTGGAAGAGCAGGGCGTGAAAGTAACTTACCTTCCTGTCAATGAAGAGGGTATTGTTGAGTCACATACGGTAAAAAGCTTCATCACAGACAAAACCGCACTTGTAAGTGTTATGTGGGCTTCAAACGAAACAGGGATGATTTTTCCTATTAAAGAGATTGGTGAGATTTGTAAAGAAAAAGGGGTTCTTTTTCATTCGGATGCTGTTCAGGCAGTCGGAAAAATTCCTGTTGATTTACAAGATGTACATGTAGATTTTTTAAGTATGTCTGCGCATAAATTTCATGGACCAAAAGGTATCGGGGCACTTTATATTAAAGATTCACAGCCTTTGACTCCACTGTTTCACGGTGGAGAGCAGATGGGTCATCGTCGTTCGGGAACATTGAATGTTCCCTATATAGTAGGTATGGGAAAAGCTATCGAACTTGCTACAACAAACATTGAAGAGACAATGGCTTCTATTCGTGCAAAACGTGACAGACTTGAAGATGCACTTTTGGAACTCAGTGATACTTTTGTTGTCGGCAACCGTGAAAACCGTACACCAAATACAATTCTTATTTCTATAAGAGGTGTTGAGGGTGAAGGGATGCTTTGGGACTTGAATAACGGTCAAATCGGGGCATCTACAGGTTCAGCATGTGCTTCTGAAGATTTGGAAGCGAACTCTGTTATGCTTGCAATCGGTGCTGACAATGAACTTGCACACACAGGTATCAGACTATCACTTTCCCGTTTTACAACAAATGAAGAGATAGACTACACAATAGAGCATTTTAAGAGTGCGGTGGCAAGACTTCGTGCTATATCGAGTTCGTTTGCAAAAGTAGCACCGACTCCGGGCGGCGAAGCCGGGGAGTGTCACATTCCTCACCACATGGCACATTAATAAGTAAGTGTTGCCATGTTTTTCTCTATAAAATTCCGAGGGCGAATCCTCCCTACGGTCTGAGCCTCTCCATTTTACAGAGAAAAACATTAGGGTAAAGCAACGAGTTGCGTGAGCTTTGCATTGAGCAAAACCAAGTGTTAGCGTAGGGAAAAGAATCGAGGTACCCCTTGAGGGTATACTTCCTTTCCCGTAATAATGAAGGGTCGTCTTCATTTTATAAAATAAAATTAAGGAAGAATAGTATGGCAAAAGCAGATATGTTAGGCGAGTCTCTATGGGACGCGTATTCAAATAAAGTAACTACATTAATGAACAATCCCCAGCATCAAGGGGAAATTACACCGGAAGAAGCTGAAGCACACGGAAACAAGCTTATCGTAGCAGATTTCGGAGCGGAGAGTTGTGGAGATGCAGTAAGACTCTACTGGGAAATTGATCCAAAAACAGACAAAATTGTAAACTCAAAATTCAAATCATTCGGTTGTGGTACGGCTATCGCATCAAGTGATGTAATGACAGAGCTTTGTATTGGTAAAACAGTACAGGAAGCGGTAAAAATTACAAATATTGATGTGGAAAAAGCACTGCGTGATGATCCGGATACTCCGGCAGTTCCACCGCAAAAAATGCACTGTTCGGTTATGGCATATGATGTTATTAAAAAAGCAGCTTCATTGTACCTCGGTGTAGATGAAGAGAGTTTTGAAGATGAAATCATTGTATGTGAATGTGCACGTGTTTCACTCGGAACGATTCAGGAAGTTATTAAACTGAATGACCTCAAAACAGTTGAAGAGATTACAGACTATACAAAAGCCGGCGGTTTTTGCAAGTCTTGTATCAAACCGGGCGGTCATGAAGACAGAGAGTGGTATCTGGTTGACATTTTAGAGCAGACTCGCAAAGAGATGGAAGCAGAAAAAATGAAAGCAGCTGCAGATGCGATGAGTGCAGGCGGCGGAAATTTTGAAGAGATGACACTTGTACAGCAAATCAAAGCTGTTGATGCTGTCATTGATGAGAGCGTCAGACAGTTCCTGATTATGGATGGCGGAAATGTGGAAATCATAGACATTAAAAAGAATGATGACAACATTGATATTTATATCCGCTATCTCGGTGCATGTGACGGTTGTGCCTCATCTGCTACGGGTACACTCTATGCAATTGAATCAACACTAAAAGAAAAACTTTCTAACAAAATCAGAGTTTTGCCTATCTAATTTTCTTCTCTGACTCTCCTCTTGACGGAGAGTCTTCTTCTTGCTACAATACTTCCATGTATAAAAAGCTTTACTCAAAAATAACAGATGCCCTGGTCGACAACGGCTATATTATTTTAGAAAATGTGTTTGAACCTGCACTTGCAAAGCAACTTTTACAGATGTCACAAAATATCAGACAATACAAACAGGCGGGAATTTCCCATCACTCTACGATCAATACAAATCGCAGAAAAGATAAAATATACTGGATAGATGCAGAGAATGAGCCAACTGCCAGGTACCTGGATTTTATGAACGGACTTCAAAATTATTTGAACCGGCAGCTTTATCTTGGGATTAAATACTATGAGGCACATTTTGCTTTATACCAGGCAGGTGATTTTTACGAAAAACATCTTGATGCTTTTGGCGGTACAAAAAACCGTGTTGTTACGACTGTCTATTATCTTAACGAAGCGTATGCGTCTCAAAATGGAGGAGAGCTGGTCATGTATGACAAAAATGATAGACAAATGCAAACAGTTACGCCTCTTATAAATACTCTGGTTGTATTTTTGAGCGAAGAGTTTCCTCATGAAGTTCTGGTTTCCAAGAAAGAGAGATACTCTATTGCAGGTTGGTTTAGAGTTGATGAAAGAGGAGTGAATATTTGAGCTTGCCATATCATGATGAAATTCAGAAACTCAAGCAGTATAAGATGATTTTGGATCATAACAGTATTGTCTCCAAAACGGATGTCAATGGCATTATAACCTATGTGAATGACAAATTTTGTGAAGCTTCCGGTTACTCCAAAGATGAACTGATCGGGAAAAATCATCGCATTATCAAACATCCCGACAACCCGGAACATATCTATCAACATATGTGGGATACGATAAAAAATAAAAAAATATGGCAAGGTACGCTTAAAAACAGAAAAAAGAACGGAGAGGCCTATTATGTAAAGTCAACTATTGCCCCTATTCTGAACTCCTATGATAAAATTATAGAATATATCGCTGCTAGAATTGATGTGACAGACCTTGTGCACAAAGATGAAATCATTAAAAATCAGTTTATGGACGAACTTACCGGTTTGCAAAACAGAACGGCATTGTTACACGATTTAAAGCTAAACGGAGAGAATAAAGCCTCTTTGGTTCTTATCAATATAGACAGGTTTTCAGATATTAATGATTATTTTGGATATGAAGTCGGAGATGAGGTGCTAAAAAGTTTTTCACAGACTCTGTTGCAGGCCCATAAAAAAGTCTACAGAATAAGTGGTGATGAATTTGCAATCTTGTGTGAGCATACATTAAACAATACGGCGAAGCAGGCAATTACAGCAATTCTGGATACCCTTCAAAACAGCAGTTACTCTTTTGAAGGGATGAACATCTCACTGTTTCTCTCTTGCGGCGTCTCCTATGGAAAAAAGAAAGATATTTACAAATTCTCCCATATTGCCTTAAAAGACAACAAAAGAACAAACAAAAAAGTGACATTTTTTAATGAAAATCCGGATCTGCAAAACCGTATCAAAGAAAATCTTGAAATAATAACAAAGATTAAAAATGCGATTGACAATGACAGGTTTGTCCCATACTATCAGGGTATTGTAGATAACAAAACACAAGAGATTGTTAAATATGAAGCGCTTATCCGCTTGCAGGAAAGAGACGGGAAGATTATTTCTCCTGTCTTTTTTTTGGAACATGCCAAAAAAGCCAAACTCTATACACAATTGACAAAGATTATGCTTGAAAAAGTATTCCAAAAATTTGCTGATTCAGCGTGCTCATTTGCAATCAATTTTACACTTGAAGATATAGAATCACAAGAGGTTGTGCAGACTTTGGTGGAGAATCTGCAGAAGTATGCATGCGGAGAGCGGGTAACTGTAGAGATTGTGGAATCCGAGGGGATAGAAAATTTTGATGAGGTCTCAAATTTTATAAAAAAAGCAAAAATGTATGGATGTAAAATTGCTATTGATGATTTTGGAACAGGATATTCAAATTTTTCATATCTTGGAAAACTTGATATAGATTTTATAAAGATTGACGGTTCTCTGGTTTTGAATATGCATCAGGGTGGTGCTGAAATGGCAACCCTGGAAAGTATTTTGCATTTTGCGAAAAAAATGAAGATCAAGACAATAGCAGAGTTTGTTAAAGATGAAGAGACATATGAAACATTGCATCAAATGGGTGTTGACTATTCACAGGGGTACTACTTTTGCAAACCGCAGGAAAATTTGAGAGATTAAACAAAGGTAAGTGTAATTTTGGTTCCTAGATTTTCTTTGGACTCTATGTTTATTTGAAAGTTATACTCTTCTATGATACTCTGGACAATATTTAAACCGACTCCAAATCCGCCGGCATAGGAATTTGCCCGTACAAAGCGGGTAAAAATTTGCTGCAGTTTTTCTTGTTTGATACCGATGCCTTCATCTTGAATGACAAAAGAGTTGTGTGTGGTTGTGATTTTTATCTTTGTGTTGGGATGAGAATATTTTATGGCATTGCCAAGCAGGTTGTTTATAATCATTTTTGCTTTTGTCGGTGCTATTTTAAGTGGACAGTTTTGCAAATCGGTTTGGACAGTAATATTTTTTTTCTCCACAAGTTCACTGAAATAAGCAATATCTTCTTTGATAATTTCATCAAACAGAAGAGAAACGGCCTCTTCACTCTCATTGTCAAAACTTAAAAAGCTGAGTGATGCATATATGTCATAAAGCTGTTTTGTACTGATGGAGATGTTCTTGACCGTTTTTTCATCATACTCCTTTTTTGCTTTTAATCTTGAAGTACTCATCATAATTGCTGTAATGGGTGTATTTAATTCATGGGTTGTGTCTTTGACAAAATCCTCTATCTCCTGCATTTTGTCTTTGAGCGGTTTGAGAAAAATATAGGATAAAAAGACGGCGATGACAATGATGAGAAAAGCTGTAATAATGACAGCATAGGCAATTTTGTTTTTTATCACTTCTATATTTTTTACACACTCGTCACTTTGTACAACAATGTACTTTACATGTAAATGTCCGGCTGTCCTTTGGGTGATTAGAGTAAAAATATCATCTTTCATGTAAAAATCTTTTGAAAAATCAACCGCCTGGACAACTCTCCCGTATAGCAGGTGTTTTTGTGCATCAAAAAGGGCGATAGCTTCTTTTTGAAACGCATCAAGTTTGAATTTTTTATGGTGCATATGGGCATCAATGACTTTGGCACTGACAATGTCGGCGATGTGGTTCATTTTGTAAAAATTGGCATTTTTTTCCATGGCTACCTGAGATGTGTAAAACCAGTAAGCCGCCAAAGACAAAAACATAAAAGAGCTGAGAAGATAAAGAGAGAGAAAAGAGTAGAAGGATTTTTTTGTTATTTTATTCAAAAATATACCCTTCCCCTCGAACAGTTTTTATTTTTTCTTTGCCTATAATTTCTCTGAGTGTTCTGATGTGCGAACGAAGCGTAGCATCACTGGGCAGCGAATCAAAGTTCCAGATATTCTGCACAAGTTCTTCGTTGGTAATGAGGCGGGATCTGTTTTTTAAAAAATAGGATAAGAGCAGTGTATCTTTGGCAGTGAGAGAGATTTTTTTGTTGTTTACATGTACTGTTTTTTGCACAGGGTAAAATAGAGTTTTGTCATCCAGAATGATAAACTTGTTATTTTCAATATTGAAAACTCTTTTGATACTGAGTATTCTGGCATGCAGTTCTTCAAGTTCAAAAGGTTTTTTAATGTAATCATGCGCACCGGCGTCAAAAGCACGCTGCAGGTGTTTTGTATCTCTGTAGGCGGTGATAAAAACAGTGGGGGTTTTGTTACTGAAAGCTCGGAGTTCTCTGAGGAGGTCTATGCCGTCTTGACCCATCACATTGATATCAAATATAAACAGGTCATATTTGGAGTTTTCAAGATGCACATAGACTTCCTGCGCATTGTAAGCATAATCCACATGCCACTCTTCTCGCAAAAAATCCAGTAAAATATCGGACAAAACAGGGTCATCTTCCATTAAAAGTATGTTCATAAGTTATTTTATCCTAAAATAATGAAATGATTATAAAAATTGATAATATTAATACAGATGAACTGCAGATTTACAAAGAACTCAGAGAGAATGCTTTTCGGAGTGACAGAAGTTTTATAGCCGACAGTCCGAAAGTCGTCAATCTTTTGCTTGAGAGTGATTTGGAGATAAAGAGTATTTTAGCGACGCAGGAGTATTATGATGAATTTATGCCTCTTGTGCAGTCAAAAAATATTCCCAAAGTCTATCTCACAACGAAAGAGGAGATGAGCAGGATTGTCGGGCATAAGATACATCATAACTGCATGGCACACGGCATACGTCCTGAGGATATTACTTTAGAGGGGGCAGGTGAGCGTATCATCATGCTCGACAATATCACTTCAAGTGAAAATGTAGGCTCGATTGCCAGAAGTGCAGCCGCACTTGGCGTAACGAGTTATTTTTTGCCAAAATCCTCACCCCATCCGTTTAACAGGCGTGCTCTGCGTGTCTCTATGGGCTATGCGCACAGGCTGGGCATACATGTCTATAAAGATATTTTTGAGACGATTGCTGCTTTAAAATTTGCCGGTTACCGAGTCTATGCCGCAGAAGTTACCGAGGATTCCACTCCCTTGTCCTCTTTACATGTAAGCGGCAAATGGGTACTTCTGATGGGACATGAGGGTCAGGGAATCGCACAGGATATTTTGGATCTCTGTGATGAAATTGTCAGCATAGAGATGCAGGCGGGCATTAAAAGTTTTAATGTAGGTGTGGCTGCATCCATTCTTATGTATAGCTTTGTGCTTAAGAAACAGTAATACTAAAAAGAGCACCTTTGTCGGTATTGCGAACACAGAGTGTGCCCGCGCAGTAGTTTTCAATGATAATTTTACTCATATAGAGCCCCAGTCCTGTTCCTGTATCATCTTTTGTGCTGAAATAAGGGTCAAAAATTTTGTTCATAATATCCTGAGGAATACCTCCTGCGTTATCTTCTATTGTAATTTCAGTCTGATTATGCCGCAGTGTCAGTGTAATGTATATATTTTTATCTTCAATATTATTTTCAATTAATGCATCTTTGGCATTGTTTAAAATATTAATGATCACCTGTCCGAGAATATCACTTTGCATTGTAAGTGTTTTTGTACTTTTGTTTTCATAGGTAATGGAGATATTCTTTGCCTGAAATACCGGTTTTACAAGATTGATACTGTGAGTGATAATTTCATCTATAGAAAATTCTAACTTGTCTTTTGGCCGAAAGTAGTGCATAAAATCGTTTGTGACTTTTGTCATTTCCTGGAGTTGTTTTTTTGCATTTTTGTCAAAATACTCAATAAAATCATCATTGAGTTTAGACTGTTTGTACTTGTGCCTGACTGTTTGCATAAGCATAGAAAGTGCATTGAGTGGTTGTTTCCATTGATGCGCAATCATATTCATCATATTCCCCATCTGTGCCAGTCTGTTCTGCTGCAGCATGTGTAATTCCTGTTCTCTCTGTTTTTCTACTTCTTGTCTGACCTGCTGCTGAAGGTTTTGATTGAGTGCTCGTAGTTTGTCTTGGGCATCTTTTCTTCTTTTTACTTCGTGTTCGAGCGAGAGGTTTATGAAATAAAGGTAAATAGAAAATGGTAAAATAATTCCAAAGGCAATGGCTAAATAAATAAGTGTCTGCTTATCGAAATAACGCTCTTTGTCTTTAATATAGCCCCATTTCAGGTAAAGAGACTGCAACTCCTGTTGGGGTAAATTGGTCACCGCTTTACTTAAAATAACATTAAGCACAGGCAGACTGCTTTGGCTTGCTATACGAAGTTGATAAAGGTAGTCCAAATCACCGGCAACCCGCAGGTTTTGAATATTATACTGACTCATATAGTAACTCGCTCTCACAGGTTCACTGATGGTTGCCTCTGCTGTTCCTGCTGCTACAGCCTGCAGGGCTTTGAGCTCTGTTTCGCAGGGTTTTATCACAATAGAGGGATATTTGTTTTGAATGTATGCAAAAATTGCACTTTTGTCAACAAGTGCAACACTCTTTGCCTGCAGTGACTCAATATCAGAAACCAAAAAATTGTCACGCTGCGTGATGATTTTGTTTTGCTGTGTGAGAATAACATCTGTAAAATCCAGATACCCCAGACGTTCCTGAGTTTTTTGCGCTGCAAAAACTATATCGATTTTCCCTTTTTTTGCAGCGTCCATTAATGCATGCCATGTAGGAAAAGAGATGTATTTAAAAGAGATACCCAACTCCTGTTCAAGGAGATGAAAAAGATCCAAAGAAAAACCGGTAGTTTTGCCATCAGGAGATATGATAACCTGGTTTGGAATGTTGGTAATACCGACAGTCAGGGGCTTCTTTAAAGTACGCAGCCATGTTTTTTCTTTTTGATTTAAGAAATTTTTTGTTGTTATCTGTTGAGGTTTTGAGAGCTCTTTAAGCTGCATGAGGAGAAAAAAACTCAAGAGGATTACAAAGGCAATGAAAAAGAGATAGCTTTTTTTATACATCTGAACTCCGCCCTTGAGTTGTGGGTGCTGTAGAAGAATCGCCGAATTTAAAATGAGATTTTGCCTCTTTCTTTGCTGCATACATTGCCATATCTGCACTGTGTAAAAGTGCCTCTTTTGAGCTGCCCTGTATTGGGTAAACTGCTATGCCTATACTGCATGTAATGTGAAATGTATACTTTTGAAATACTATAGGAGTGCTTACAGCCTGTATAATTTTCTCGGTAAGACTCTTTGTATCAGAGATCTTTTTCACACTTTCTACAATTAAAGCAAATTCATCACCTCCTATGCGGGCAAAGGTGTCTTCGATGCGAATAACTTTTTTTATATTTTGCGCGACAGACTGCAGCACTGCATCTCCTGCTGAGTGTCCGTATTGATCATTAATACTTTTAAAATTGTCCAAATCAATAAAAAAAAGAGTAAAGTTTTCATGGGAGTGTTGTGCTTTATTTACAGTTTCATTGAGTTTGACACTAAAGAGATGTCTGTTTGCAACCTGTGTCAATGTGTCGTAATGTGCAAGCGCATACAAGACCTCGAGCTCTTTTTCTTTTGCCTTTTTGGCATCTATGTCATTTTGAAGATTTCTGGCAATAGCGTGGAGTCTGTCATAGAGCATTTCTATGTCAACCGGTTTTGGAATAAAATAGTCTATACCTGTATTGATCGCTTCAAGCAGTTTTTCTCTTTCATCAAAAGCAGAGAGAATGACAATCGGTTGCCATTTGTCGATTTTTTTAATTTCTTTGGAAAGTGTCAGTCCGTCTGAGTGGGGAAGCACAATATCTGATAAAATAATATCAGGTTTTTTTTCTTTATAGACAGCTAAAGCCTCTTCTGCGTCAAATGCCTGGTAAAATGCCTTGAAATCATCCGCTAAAAGCATCTTCATATGTTCCTGTGCCTGCATGTCATCTTCAACATACAAAAGTGTAAAATTCTTTAAGTTCATTTATTTTTTTCCTTTTGGCAGACGGATAACAAAGTTGGCTCCCTCGTGGGTATTGAAAACTTCTATTGTAGCATGTAACTGTTCCTGCAAGACCATTTTTACCATATACAAACCCAGACCTGTTCCGTTTTTTTCCTGTTTTGTTGAGAAGTAAGGGTCAAAGATTTTGTCTTTTATGGCTTCGTCAATTCCCCCGGCATTATCCTGTATGGCAATGAGTAGCTCTGTGCCGGTATCTTCAAGTGTTATCTGTATCTTTTTTTCATTTTGTGTTGTTTGCAGCAGGGCATCTTTCGCATTGTTGAGAATATTTAAAAGAACCTGGTTCAGGGCATTGGGATTTGTAAAGAGTTCATAATCCTGTGCGGCATTAAATTCAATGAAAATTCCTTCATTCTTAAAAATATCGGCCGTAATATTTAAAACTTCATTGATAGCATCCTTAAGAGAAAAGGCATATATCTGATCTTCCTGTTTGAAAAAGTTTTTAAAATTATCTATAGTGTCAGACATTAAATCTATCTGTTTTTTAGAGTGGCTTTTAAAATACTCTATTGCCTTGTCATCAAGTTTTCCTTTGGCATGTTTTGAAATTGTCAGTTGGTTGATGAGGGCAAGATTATTCAGGGGTTGTCTCCACTGGTGGGCTATCATGCTAATCATTTCTCCCATTTGGGCAAGTCTGCTTTGCTGGTAGAGAAATAATTGCTGTTCTTGGCTTTTTTTTACTTCTTTGGCAATGGTTTCTTCAAGTGTTTTCGTGTATCTCTTTCTCTCTTCAACAAGCATTCCGATGGTGAGGATTACAGAGACATGGACCAGAATAAAAAGGTTGTAGTTGATGACATTGTCTATATGGTTGTTGAGAGTAAACGCCCCAATATCCAGATAAACCGCATAGGATGCAATGAGAGCTACAAGTACATTGAAAAAAGTTCCGTATACCAAGCCTTTGTATGCACTCGCGAGAGCGACAACAGGAAGTGTTAAGCTCAAAAGAAGAAAACTGTTTTCAATGCCGAATACTATCTGGAGTATATACACGTAGGCACCAAACAGCCCTGAGCAGAGAAAAAATTCTTTCCATTGGATTTTTTGAAAGTTTGTAAAAAGGAGGAGTAAAAAGGGTGTAAAAACCAACTGCCCCATTACATTGCCAAACCACCATGAAAAAAGATAGAGCGAAAACTTTTCAATAGAAATATAATGTGCCATAAGCAGTACGGTGTTTGAAAGTAAAGCACTCAAAGGCTGCAATACAAAAAATATCAGCAAAACCAATCCAAAAATATCACGAAATTTTTCAAGGCTGACACGGAGATGAAATTTTTTAAATAAAACAACAGCCAGGTAGGCTTCGGCTGTATTTATAAGAGCAATACTGAGTGATACCGCAAATGAGATTTCATTGCCAAGGGCTAAGAAAAACTGTCCAAGAAAAATCCCCGGGAGGACTTTTTTGCCGAAATACAGGGCAAACGCCAAAGCAATGCCTTCTGCTGCAAAAAGTCCGACATTGATAATCGAGTTTCCGCTTAAAAGACTGAGGCTGAGTGTTCCGCTTGCATAGTATAAAAAAGCAAGAAGAAAAACAAGGAGACTATTGCGTATCATTCTCTTCTCCTTCATAAACAGGCATTTCTATAATAAATTCGGCACCCTCTTTTGTGTTTTTGACAGAAAGATTTCCTCCGCTGTGTTTTTCTATAATCATTCTTGACATATAGAGACCGAGGCCTGTTCCGTTTTTTTCGGTTTTTGTAGAAAAATAGGGCTGAAAAATTTTGTCTTGTATATGTGAAGGAATGCCTCCTGCATTATCGATGATATGTAAGCTGTTTTTGTCAATCTTCAAAGTGATTTTCGGATGCCTAATGTTGTTTTGGACTAAGGCATCCTGCGCATTTTTTATAATATTTAACACAACCTGTACAAGTTCATTTTCAAAGGCCAAAAACTGTTGGGGTGCAGTAATCTTTTTTTCAAAATGTATATTTTTTTGTTCGAGACTGTGTTGAACCAAAGCAGTGACAGTACGAAGAATTTTTTCAAAATCTGTCACTCTTTTTTCTTTTTGCGGTTTAAAAAAGTTTCGAAAGTCATCAATAGTATGACTTAAATAGTTGATATAGTTTTGCAGTTTTTCAGAGATTTTTTTTGCTTCTTCTGCATTAAGTTTGTCATTTTGCGCTTTGAGTTCAAGTACGATTGCCGCCGTTGCCATAGCATTGAGCGGTTGTCTCCACTGGTGGGCAATCATGGCTATCATTTCACCCATTTGGGCATGGCGGGACTGGGTGAACATAATTTCATCTTTTTTTCTGTTTTTTTCAACTTCTTCATAAACAAGGCGCTCAAGGTTGTCATTTGTGTATTTGAGCTGAAAGTTTGCTTCTGCCAACTCTTTCTCTTTTTTGAAGTAATCTATCCACAGGTCGACTTTGAGGATAAACTCTTCAAACACATAAGGCTTTTTTAGAAAATCATTGGCTCCGTTTTTTAATACATCCCGAATAATATCCGGCGTGGAAGTTCCCGAAAGTACAATAATGGGAATAGACAAAAACCGGCTGTCTTTACGTAAAAGTTTTAAAAATTCCAGGCCGTGGATATCCGGGAGCTCCATATCTAAAATGATAAGATTATACTCCTCTTTTTTGAGCTTATCAAAGGCTGTTTTTGCTTTCATCGCTGTGTGCACAGTATAGTTTCTGGGTTCAAGAACTGTTTTGATCTGTTTGCAGATAAATCGGGAATCATCGACTACCAAAATTTTATCTCTCTTTTTTGTACTGATTGTGTGAATTATTTTTACTATTTCAGAAATAGAGTATAAAAAATTGGTATCTTTGATAATGTAATCAAGTATACCGTACTGAAACAGTTCTTCGCGAAGATCTGCATCTTGAGAAGATGTCAGGACAATAACTTTTGTTTTTGTCAAAGACTGTATATGGGCTATGAGCTCAGAACCTTCTCCGTCAGGCAGATGTAAATCTAAAATGATAAGCTGAAACTTCAGTGTCGTCAAAAACTCTTTTGCCTCGGCAAGTGTATGGGCCTGTGAGATCTCAAAACCAAGAAGTGTCAGCTCTTTTTTTATGAGATTGTTTATGGTACGGGAATCTTCTATTACTAAAATATTTTTCATAACAACGGCTCCGGTTTTCCAAAATAGTATCCTTGAGAAAAGTCAATTCCAAGCTTTTTGACTATCTGAAAAATAGCTTCATTTTCAATAAACTCTGCAACAGTTTGCAGTTTCTGCTCTTTTGCGAAAGTAACGATACTTTTTACTGCAGAAAGGGAGTAGGTGCTTGTTTCTATATCGCGTATCAGGCACCCGTCTATCTTGAGAATATCCGGCTGATACTCCAAAAGTCTTTCAAAGTTGGAATATCCGGCTCCAAAATCATCAATGGCAATTTTCACCCCGTATTGCTTTATCTCTGCAATGAATTGTTTGACGGTTTCAAAGTCTTTGATCCGTTCGTCTTCAAGCAACTCAAAAACTATTCTGTGGGCACTCTCTTTGTATTTTTGCAAAAGGGAGAGAATTTTTTTGCGCATACTCAGCAGTTCAATATCCAGGGCCGAAAGATTGATGGAGATATCTGCCTCACAATGGCGTAAAACAGTAAAAGAGTGTTCTAAGACGATATTCGTGATTTTGAGATAATAATTACTTCTTTTGGCAGTTTCCAGAAAAAAGTAAGGTGAGAGCACTGTACCGTCTTCTTTGACCAGCCGCACCAGGGACTCATATTTTTCTATTTTCTGTGTGTTGTTGTTGATGATGGGCTGAAAGTAAGAAATAATTTTTGAACTTCGAATGGCATCCTTAATCATATGCACTGTTCTTATATTTTCTTTTGCTTTTCTCTGCTCCTGGGAGGCAAAATTATTGGCAAGTAAAAAACGCTGCTTCTCTTTTACAAGCTTTTTCATGCCGAGTTTTACCGATTCGTAAAGTTTGTCATTTTCATAGGCGAAAGTGAGTAAAATTGCAATATCATACTCAAGATCTTCAAAAGCAATGGTATCATCGCGGACCTGCTGTTGCAGTGCCTGTAACTCCTGTACAAATAATGTTATATTGTCGGTGTGTTCTTTGGCATCAAGTATAAAAGCATATTCTCCGTTTTGCAATTGATATATTTTGTCAAAACTGTATTTTTTTGCAAAAGTATTCTGTAGATATATTCGCGCTTTTTGTTCAAGAATATAGAGCGTATTTGTATCATAAAAATCCTCAAGATCATCATAGTCTTCAAGTTTGATATAAACCAGTAAAGGATTATGGGCATTTTTGAGTTCGTTTTTGAGTTGTTTGAGCGGATGCATAATGTCTGTAATATCATGCCGCAATGAAATATACTCAAGAATGTTTCCCTCTAAATCAAGAATCGGTTTTACTGTTGCATCAAGATAGTAACTTTTTCCGTTTTTCGTTCTGTTTCTTATGCTGCCTTTCCAAATCTTTTTTTTATTTTTTATGGTATCCCACATTTCTTGAAAAATTGATTTGGGATTGTCCGGGTGGCGTATAATGTTGTGATTTTTTCCGATAAGTTCCTCTTTTGTATATCCGGAAATTTCACAAAAAGCATCATTGACATAGGTAATGATGCCTGCTGTATCTGTTTTGGAAACGATAGCGCTGTTGTTTGTTGCTTCTTGATACTCTTTGAGGAGATGAAGATTCTGTTTGGCCTGCAGCGCATATTTGTATCTTTGTGTTACCTGAAAGATGGTACTGGAGAGCTGTTTCATATCAATGGGTTTTAAAAGGTAACCGTTAATGCCGATTTGTATGCTCTGGAGAAAAAAGTCCTCTTCGTTATGGGCTGAAAGTATGATAATAGGGACTTCTTTGTTGATGGCTCTTATTTTTTTTGCCATTTCCAGACCGTTCATGTGGGGCATATTTATATCTGTAATAATGATATCTATAGACTCTTTTTGAAATTTTTCCAAGCCCTCCTGCCCGTTTTGTGCGACAATGATAGTATCGAAAAAATCCTCCAAAAGCATCGTTGTAATCTCTCTTGCATCAATGTCATCCTCAACATACAAGACTTTTAAACTCTGCGAATACTTAGTGACTTCTTGGATTTCAATCATAACAACACCCTTTAAAACAGATTTATAATTTTAAAATACAAATCTAAGCAAAATTACACTAAAATCTGTTAAATCTGTATTTAACTGGGATAACGCATGCAAAAGGGCAAAATATTACTTGTAGAAGATGATGAACTCTCTTCGGAACTTATTTTCGAATATTTGAGTGACTGCGGGTTTTTTGTTGAGGCTGTATTTACGGCGACTGATGGTGTGGCAAAAGTAAAAAATGAGCCGTTTGATCTTGTATTGCTTGATATAAATCTGCCTGATTTTGACGGGTTTGAAGTCTTGAAAAGTCTTAAAAATCACTCTTCTGTGCCGATTATTGTGACAAGTGCCTACAGTGATACACAGAAAAAACTTTTGGCTTTTAGATACGGAGCGAGTGACTATATGACAAAACCTTTGGATCTTGAAGAACTTGAGGCTAGAATATGGCTACAGCTTGGAAAAAACAGTGCGATTAAAACAGAAGACGAAAAAAAAATCTTTGAAATAAAAAACAATCATGTCTATTTTCAACAAAAACAGCTTGATCTGACGACTATTGAGTTTGAACTCCTCTCCTTGCTTATCAAAAACAAAAACAGTGTTATGCAGAGGGAAAAACTTGTCAATGCCCTCTCCTCTATCAGTTCGCACCGTTCTTTGGATAACCATATAAAAAATATTCGTAAAAAAATAGGCGATACCGGAACAAAAGCCCAGTATCTTAAAACGGAGTACGGTGTTGGCTATAAATTGACATTTTAGCTATAATTACAAAAAAGAAACTACTCAATGAACTTTACTACACTTCCGCTTTCTCCAAAAATGCTTCAGACTATAGAATCACTCGGTTACACACAGATGACTGCCATTCAGGCTCAGGCACTTCCTGCTGTATTGGAAGGACGTGATGTTATTGCACAGGCTAAAACAGGCAGCGGGAAAACAGCTGCTTTTGGTATAGGACTGTTGCATCATCTGGATGTGAAAAAGTTTCGTGTGCAGTCTTTGGTATTGTGCCCGACCCGTGAACTTGCCGATCAGGTTGCCAAAGAGCTGCGCCGTCTTGCACGGTTTCAGCATAATATTAAAATTTTGATGCTCACAGGAGGAGAGTCTTTTGGCAGACAGCTTGGCTCTTTGGCACATCAGGCACATGTTGTCGTGGGAACACCCGGGCGTGTTTTAAAGCACTTGCAAAAAGAGAGTCTGGATCTGAGCAATCTCAAGACTCTTGTTTTTGATGAAGCAGACAGAATGCTTGATATGGGGTTTATAGAAGAGATAGATGCTGTGCTTTCTTTTGTGCCCAAGCAAAGACAGACGCTGCTTTTTTCCGCCACTTATGATGATGAAATTTTAGCAATCAGCAAAAAACTTCAAAGCAATGCTTTACATGTAAAGACAACAGCACAGGAAATAGAAAATAAAATAAAGCAGGAGTTTTATCAAACAGAGCATAAAACAGAAACACTCATTCGTATATTTTCTACCTATAAACCGCAAAATGTAATCGTCTTTACAAATACAAAAGTTGAAGCAAAAGAGCTTGCAGAGTCTTTGGTGCGGAACAAAATAGACGCACTGGCAATTCACGGCGATTTGGAACAGTATGAAAGAAATGACGTGCTGGTACAGTTTGCCAACAAATCCTGTCCCGTTTTGGTGGCAACTGATGTGGCAGCCCGCGGGCTTGACATAAAAGAGCTAAGCATGGTTGTCAATTATGACCTGCCCCATACCCAAGAAACATATACGCACCGTATAGGACGTACCGCAAGGGCAGGGGCAGAGGGCATTGCAATTACGTTGTATAACGAGTATGAGGCACAAAAGCTTGAACCATATGAAAATGATGAAAAACATCAATTTTTAGATGTCTCTGTGCTTAAAAAAGAGCAGGGTTTTGAAATGAAACCAGAGTTCGTGACTTTGGTCATAGAAGGCGGCAAAAAGGATAAAATCCGTGCCGGTGATATACTCGGAGCCTTAACAGGTGATGCCGGACTGCAGGGAAAAAGCATCGGTAAAATTGATTTGTACGACAGACAAAGTTATGTGGCAATTGAAAATTCTTTGATAGACGAAGCCCATAAAAAACTCAAAAACGGAAAAATCAAAAACAGAAAATTCAGCGTCTGGGTGCTTTAGCTTACTTCTTCTATTTTTAAAGTATACTCTTCTAAAATTGTATCAAGTTTGGTTTGTTCTTCTTCAAGTTTTTCAAACATCTCTTCTACCTGCTTTTCCATCTCCGAAACAGTTTTTGAAAGTTCCATGAGCGTGGCGCTGTCACCTGCATTGGATGCTTCTATAAGCTCTTCATGTTTACATGTAAGTGTATCTTCAAGTTCCATTATTGTGTTTTCGAGATTTTCGACTTTTTTCTTGAGCGGGGAAGCAAGTTTGTTCCGCTCCCGTATAAGTTCGGCACGCAGTTTTTTGTTTTCTTTGTGATTTGATTTTGGTACTGTTTTCGTTTTTTCTTCCTGCTCTTCCTCATCCCAGCCGATTTTTTCTAAAAAGTCGTCGTACCCGCCGTCAAAATATTCAGCGCCATCTTTTGCAAAGATGATGAGTCGGTCACATACACGGCGCAGTAACTCTTCGGAGTGGGTCACAATGATGCTTGAGCCTTCAAACGCATTGATGGCATTTGTAAGGGCTTCAATACTTTGCATATCAAGGTGGTTTGTCGGTTCATCCAAAAGCAGGAGATTGACATCTTTGGCAATTATCTGTCCCAGCATTACGCGGCTTTTTTCTCCGCCTGAAAGCAGGGAGATTTTTTTCTCGGCGTGTTCACCGCTAAAGAGCATCGCCCCGCAGATACTTCTGACTTTTGCTTCACTTAAGTTTACATTGGCATTGTAGATTTCATCCATGACGGTATTGTCAGGGTTTAAATGGGCGATGTTTGTCTGTCCAAAGTGGGCAGCTTCAGTTGCGGTGTTGCAGATAACCTCCCCGCTGTTTTGTTTGAGTTCCCCTGCAATGGTGTTTAAAAGGGTTGATTTCCCTTTGCCGTTTTTTCCGATGATGCCCAGGGTTTCGCCTTTTGCAAGTGTGAAGCTGATATCTTTAAAAAGTATTTTATCTGCTGTGTAGCCAAAGCTTAAATTTTTGACATCAAGCAATACTTTGGCAGGCGTATCTTTGTAATTAAATCGAAATGCAAGCGAGGCATCCGTGTTTAAATCTTCAAGCCTGTCCATCTTTTGCAGCTGTTTTACTTTGGACTGCGCCAAAGAAGCGGTAGACGCGCGGGCTTTGTTCTTGGCGATGAACTCTTCAAGCTCTTTTACTTTTCTGTCCTGAGAGAGCTTTTGTTTCTGGTGCAGTTCGTCATCGCTTGCAAGCTGGGCATAAAACTTGTGTGTATTTCCCTCGACAAGTCTGATGTTTTTTCGTACAATGCCTGCGGTATGTGTGCATACTCCGTCCATGAAATTTCTGTCATGGGTAATAAGGATAACCTCTCCCTCAAAACTTCTTAAAAATGTCTGCAACCAGCGCAGCGAGACAATATCGAGATAGTTTGTCGGTTCGTCCAGAAGCAGTAAATTTGGCTCAGTGACCAAAAGTTTTGCGAGATTGATGCGTATCTGGTAACCGCCAGAGAAAGAGAGCGGGTCTTTGTTCAAATCATCCGCACTAAATCCCAGTCCGAAAAGGATTTTTTCCACTCTGTAGGTATCATACTGCATCTCTTCGCCAAGAGCGAGTGCCGCTTCTTCTCCCAGTGTTTTTTCACTGAAACTCAAGTGTTGTTTGAGTATGCCGATACGATAGTTTTTTGGCAGGAGAATCTCACCCTCATCGGCTTCTTCCTCACCGGTAATTATTTTAAAAAGGGTCGATTTCCCGCTGCCGTTACGTCCTACAAGCCCGAGACGGTTGCCGGAGTTGAGTTTGAGGCTGAGGTTTGAAAAAAGTTCTTGGGTGGTAAAAGATTTTGAAATATTTGTTAATTGAATCATAAAGGTATTTTACACTCTTGTCTATTAAATTTTTACATGCTTTGTGCTATAATTGGGAAAAACAGCTTAAGGAGGACGATATGAATATTGCGCAGTATACATTCCAGTCACCTTATCCGAGTCCTGTTCAGATTGGAAGACTGGATCCGAGTTCACTCAAAGATTCCTCTTCATCACAAAGTGATACATCCTCATTACTCAAGGCGAGCAATGAAACTTTGCAAAAAGCGCAGGCTTTGGAGACATCGTTGAAGAGTGAAGTAAAACCGAGTGTTTCTCAGTCAAAGTCGTTGGATATTTACGCGTAAGAGAGCTATAAAACAGTTTGCAGCTCTTTGCGCATCCATTCCCATTTTCCATATCCGCTGTCTGTATTGATATGCCCTGCATTGTTGAGTATTTTTATCTTTACATGTAAAGTTTTCTGTAATTCTTTTGCTTCATCCAGACTCATATAAGGGTCATTTGTAGAGGCAATAAGCAGGGTCTCTTTTGCAAACAGCTGAGCCGGTGCCGATACCGGAAAAAATTCCTCAAGTTCTTTTATCTTACATGTAAGACTCGGCGGTGCGACAAGGTACAATTTCTCTATTTCGGGTATTTTTTTTGTATTGCACAGATGAAACCATAAGGTATTTGCGAGCGAGTGGCAGATGACGATATCTGGTTTGAAATCTGCAAGAGCAGATTCAAGCTCCTGCATCCAGACAGCAAGTTTTGGCGTATCAAAATTTGAAAACTTTAAAAAATTGACACAGCCGTATTCTTTGGCAGTCTCTCCCGCAAGCCAGCTTTGCCAGTGCGGATAATCGCTTCCTCCCCAGCCATGCAGCAGTAATACTTTCTTGGCCATGACTATTCTACCAGTTTGGCAAAGTTTTTCAGTGTTAACAGACGCAGATTTTGTCCTTTCAAAGCTTTAAGTTCACTGGAAAAACCCTTTTTTGAGACAATGACAAATATATCTGCATGAATGCCTGCTTTTTTTGCAAGCTCCTGCAGGCGAGTAAGTTCACTCTTTTTGATTTTTGTATTTGTATATTTTGTACTGCCGACAACTGTCTTGCCTGATTCTGTTTTGGTAAAGATGTCAAACTCTGCTTCTTTATCCCAGTAGCCTGAAATCTCTTCAACAGGGTCCTCTTTTGCAAAAATATCTTTGAGAAGCTCATGGGAGAGCTGGGTAAAAATCAGATTGGCAAACTCCGCTTCTCTGTTTTGCCAGCGTTTTTTAACTTCGCTGTAGTCGCCGTCACGAATCCCTTTAAAAAGCGGAGAGACGAATGCAAACCAAAAACGTAAAAATGGTGTTGTAAAGTAGAGTTTGTTGTCAAGTTTTTCATCATTTTCCCAGGAGGTAAACTCTTTTTTGGGCTTTTGGACACGTATAATCCCTCTTGCTGCAAGCTCCTCTACTGCTTTGTCTCCGACTTCTTTTTCAAGTTTTGCCCGCTTGTAGCTTGCATGTGTTTTGCCGTCACCCATGGCAATGGCACTCAAAAGTGCATGATACAGCGGTGCCCCGCCCGTAATCTCACTGACATCATTGCGAATGTAGTGATAGTCTTTGAGTATGAGTTTCTCTATAAGCTCATAGGAAGGCTTTGATGTATCTATCTCGCCCCATCCTACACCGCCGAAGATTGCAAATTTTTCCAGCAAATCTTCAAAACTCTTGCCTGGATGCTCTTTGTAAAATATTTTGAATGCTTCTTTGAGTGTCTGTTTTTCTGAAATCACAGCGAATGCCTTTTTTTATAAAATTATACACTAAATAATCACTACACAGATACTACACATTTAAAATGTATAATTTTTTAATGTAATAATTGTAATATATTTTATGCTACAATTGTTCTAACTTAAAATATCAAAGGATAACAATATGAACAGGTTAAATCTTACAGCTTTACTTTTGGGCGCGGCTCTTTTTACAGGACTCGGTGCAGTTTCACTGAGTGCAGGCGATATGAAATGCGGTGCAGGAAAATGCGGATCTTCAATGGACAAGCCAATGAAAAAAGAGGGTGATTCCAAATGCGGTGCCGGTATGAAAAAAGCGGGCATGAAATGCGGTGCTGCCATGAAAGAGATGAAAGAAAAGAAAGAGATGCAGGAAAAGAAAAAAGGCGGTATGAAGTGCGGCAAAGGAAAGTGCGGCGCTAACTAGCGGGCATTTTATAACAGAGGCCTCCTCTGTTATATGAATATTATCGTATACGCTCTTGCATAAAAACACGCTCTCTTCCAAAAAACATTAAATTTTCCTGATTATACACACTTATTACACACAAAAGCAGTAAAATTTTTCATACAACTTAAGGAGTTTGTTATGAATTTGAAAAAGGTATATCTTGAGTTTTCACGTTTAGGGGAATATCTGCAGCCGTTAAGTCTGCTTTTTGCAAGACTCTTGGTAGCATACGGTTTTTATGAACCGGCAATGATGAAATGGAATGATATGAAGTCTGTTGCAGAGTGGTTTGGCTCAATGGGTATTCCGTTTCCGACACTGAATGCCTACATGGCCGCCAGTACAGAAATAACAGGGGTTGTGTTGTTGACATTAGGATTTTTTACGAGACTCATTTCTATTCCTTTGATTATCATAATGATTGTGGCCATAGTCACTGTCCATCTGCATAACGGCTTTGCAGCAGGTGATAACGGTTTTGAAATCCCACTCTATTATATGGCATTTTTATTTCTTTTCTTATCTTTTGGTGCAGGAAAATTTTCATTGGACAGACTTGTTTTTGGAGAAAAAAATTAAACAATGGAAGCATTATTCAGGTTTACGCATGAAATAGGAGAAATCCAATTCCCAATATTGATGTTTCTATTTAAGGCAATAACTATTCTTTTTATTGTAACTTCTATAGTTTTATTTATTTATGACAGGTATATTCAACGGGAAAACCAGCTGCTGATTAACTATCCGTTAATCGGTCGTTTGCGGTATCTGTTTTATGCACTGCGTGACCCGATGCGTCAATATTTTGGTGATGAAAAATTTTATGAATCGTTTGACAAGGTCAAATGGGTATATGACTCGGCTGAACGAAAATCCGCCTATGCCTCTTTTTCTCCCGGACAACCGCAAAAAACGGCAAGACTGGGCATTAAAAATGCCAACTGTGTGCTTAATACAGAAGATGTGAGCGATGATTTTTCTGTAACTTTTGGAGAAGATTCTCCCAAGCCTTTTACAACAAGATCTGTTCTCGGGCGGAGTGCTATGAGTGACGGGGCTATCTCTCCTGAGGGAACACGTGCTTTTACCAAAGGGGCTTATCTTGGAAAATTTCCTATCAATACAGGAGAAGGCAGTCTGACTTCAAACTTTTTTTATACCCATAAATATACAAGAGAGTGTCAATTTTTTCAAATCCAAGAGGGAACTTTCTTTGCAAAAAATGTGTATAGAATTGTAAAATTTTTGATCAACCCGGCCACTGCACAAAAGGTATACAAACATATGGTTGTGACAACTCCTGCTCCTGACAGTTATCTTTTTGATAAAACGGAATTGGTCTTTTATCGGGTTAACTGGGATGCGCCTATGAGCACTTTTCCTTCACAGGTGCCTGATGATATGCCTGATATTATTTTTCAGATGGGAAGCGGACTCTACGGTGTGCGGGACAAAGAAGGAAATTTCTGCGAGGAACGCTACCAAAAGACAATGCGTTTTTGTAAAATGACAGAGATTAAAATGGCACAGGGAGCAAAGCAGACCGGAGGGAAACTGCTTGCATCCAAGGTAAGCGAAGAGATCGCCTATTATCGCGGGGTAGAAGCACACAAAAATCTTTTCAGTCCAAATCAGTTTCCTTTTGCACATACGATAGAAGAGCTTTTTGATTTTACGGGCAGGCTCAAAGCCTTGTCTGAAAAACCGGTAGGCATCAAGCTTGTGATTTCATCCCAGGAGAATTTTACAGAGTATGCAAATCTTATCCAACAGCGCCTTGCTGCCGGTTCAAATGCCTATCCTGATTTTATTACCATAGACGGCGGAGACGGAGGAAGCGGTGCTGCACCACTGGAGATGATGATGAGTGTCGGCATGAATATTGCAAAGGCACTTTATATAGCAGATAGCGAATTAAGAAGAGTAGGCGCACGACAAAAAGTCAAACTCATTGCAAGCGAAAAAGTACTGACACCTGATGATGCTGTTGTCCTGTTCGGTTTGGGCGCGGACTATGTAGCCATAGCAAGAGCTTTTATGATGAGTGCCGGATGTATCCGAGCACGGGAGTGTTCAGGGGCACACGGTCGTGCCTGTCCTGTCGGTCTGGCAACACAGGACAAGAAAAAAAGAGCCTCTTTCTTGATAGAGAAAAAAGCAAGAAACATTGCATCATATCATGAACAGCTGCTTTTTGGAATACGAAACCTGCTCGCTGTGATGGGCTTACACCATATAAAACAACTTGAAAAAGAGAATCTTATTTTCAGAGACAACAGTGGAAAAACATACATGGATGTTGAACGTTATTTTGAAGAAATGCTGATAAACTAAAAAGGTGTTACACAATTATTACACACTTTTTGAGTATAATAGTTGTAATAATTAAAAAGAAGGAGGCTATGATGTGTATTCCTCACAGTACCGCAGGTACAGTTACACAAACTTTTGTGAAAGAGAAAAAGCCTAAAAAACATATACAAAAACCTTCAAAAGAGATGCTTGAAAAAGGGGATCCTGATTTTGTGGATGAACGGACATCCTCTTATAAACCAAAAAAGAAAGGTTCTTTTTTTGATGACCTTTTCTCGTAGAAAATTTTTACAGGCAAGTTTTCTTTCTGGTGCCGTTTTTTTAATGGACGGATGCACCCTTTTTGGCGTGACAACACCCTTGCAAACCTTCACCCTTTTACACAAAGACCTGTTCCCTCAGGCACAGCATTTAGGGATACAAACTGCTCCGTACATGCAAAAAATATTTCATCACAGCCGCATAAGCGATGCGGATAAAACTTTCTTAAAAAACGGTGTGAAATGGCTGAATGAAGAAGCCATTCAAAGCTATAGACAAGAGTATACAAAGCTTTCGCCAATGCAAAGGCAAAGTATTCTTGAGAATATAACACAAACAGAGTGGGGAGAGAGTTTTGTTTATGATGTGATGAACTATATGTTTGAAGCAATGCTCGGTGACCCTGTATATGGCGGAAACAACAAAGAAGCCGGTTGGCAATGGCTCAATTTCAAAGGCGGACAACCCAGACCGCAAAAGGCTTACATGTAATGGCAGAGATATAATGGTTGATGTATGTATAATCGGCAGCGGAGCAGGCGGCTCACCAATCGCCTATGAACTTGCCAATGCCGGGTTCAGTGTTGTCGTTTTGGAAAAAGGGCAAAACTATACAGAGCGTGATTTTAACAAAGATGAAATAGCCGTCACACGACGTGATATGTTTACCCCGCCGCTGAGTGAACAAAAACATATTATAAATGAGTATAACGCAGACGGTAGTTTTACCCGTTATGACGGGGAAGCATCGGGCTGGAATTTTTGGAACGGCTCTATGGTGGGCGGTTCCTCAAACCTGATGAGTGGATATTTTCACAGACTCAAGCCAAATGATTTTAAACTCAAGAGCGTATACGGTGAGATCAAAGGGGCAAATATTGTTGACTGGGCGATCAGCTATGAAGATTTGGAACCGTATTATGACAAGGTTGAAAAAGTTGTGGGTGTGAGCGGAAAAATTGTCAAACACAAACATCTTGAACCGCGCTCAAGTGCAGATCTGCCTTACTCTGAGTTGCAGACAAACGGTGTAACAAAATGGTTTGACCTTACATGCAAAGAGCTTCATTATACCCCGATACCCACACCGCGTGCCATCTTGTCCCAAAATGCACTTGGACGCAATGCCTGTTACTATTCCAATTTTTGCGGCAGTTACGGCTGTGCAAGCGGAGCAAAGGGAAGCGGTCGTGCCGCTTTGCTGCAAAAATGCAAGGCAAAAATCATTACAGATGCTTTTGTGTACAAACTTCAAAGCAATGATAAAAAAGTGACACGGGCGTACTACTACACAAAACGCGGTATCAGACACTCTGTGCAGGCAAAAATTTTTGTTGTAGCGGCACAGGCGATTGAGACCTCACGACTCTTGCTTAATTCTAAAAACGAGCATTTTCCAAATGGTTTGGCAAACTCCAGCGGCGAAGTCGGGAAAAATCTTATTTTTTCTGCAGGCGGCAGCGGCAGCGGACGCTTTGTCTTTGAAAAACTGACACCGCAGCAGCAAAAAGAGCTGATGGAAGTCGGTGTTTTTTTCAACCGTTCTTTGCAGGACTGGTATGATTTTGAAATGAATGCAAAGATGCAAAAAGGCGGAACGATTGACTTTTTGTTTGAGCATCAAAATATTATTTCCCGTGTGATGCGGGAAGTTTATGATGAAAACGGAAATCTCTTGTGGGGTGATGCCCTTGCCAAGAAAATTAAAAAACGCATAACACGCTCAAGAGTACTGACCTTTGAAGTCTTTAACGACTGGCTGCCTACGGATAAATGCTTTGTGAGTGTGGATGATACAGTCAGGGACAAATACGGTGTACCTGTCGGGGTTATAAATCTCTACGGACATCCGCATGACCTGGAAGTAGGAGAATATTTGGCACAAAAAGCAGTGAAAGTGTTGCAAAAGCTTGGGTGTGAGGAGATTGATTACTCCATCTCTTCTGCACCGCCTCCAAATCTTGTCGCGGGCGGATGCAGGTTTGGCAAGGACGCAAAAACATCGGTACTGGATAAAAACTGCAAAGCCCATGATTTGGCAAATCTCTATGTCTCAGATGCCTCTTTTATGCCCACAGGCGGGAGCGTTCCCTATACCTGGACGATTTATGCAAACGCATTTCGTGTGGCGGATGTTATCAAAGAACAATTAAAGAAGGAAAAGTCATGATAGTCTCAATAGTATTTGCGGCAGGATGTTTTTGGGGTGTTGAAAAACATTTTGAACATATGCAGGGGGTTATCAGTGCCGAATCCGGTTATGCAGGCGGGAATTATCCTAATCCGACCTATGAGAAGGTACTGAAAAACCGTTACACCAAAGAGGGCAAAAAAATCATCAACTATACCGAATCGGTCAAAGTCGTTTATGACAATTCTAAAACAGATGCAAAAACACTGATAAAATCTTTTTGGGAACTGCATGACCCGACACAGGCAAACGGACAGGGCAATGATATTGGCAACAATTACAGAAGCGCCATTTTTTACACAATACCCAGACAGGAAAAAATTGCTCACGAGACAGAAAAGGTGTATCAAAAGCTTTTAAGACAAAAGGGCTTTGGCACAATACAGACAGAAATAAAACCGCTCAAACATTTTTATACGGCAGAGACCTACCATCAGGATTATCTGCAAAAACATCCTCATGGGTATTGTCCCAACCATGCTACCGGTGTCAAGTTTCAAAAAGAACAAGCAAAACATGATTTTGTAACACCTTTGGGAGGCAAAGAGATTTTAGTCATCAAAAGTCCTAATTTTTGCCCCTACTGTGAAAAATTTGATGCAGAGATGGCAAAAAATTACAAAGGTAGAGTGCCGATGCGGACAGTTTTGGCAAGTGATTTGAAAGGCTTTGCAATACAAACAAAACTTTATGCAACGCCTACTGTACTTTTTATAGAAGATGGAAAAGAAATAGCCGGTCATGTCGGTTTTATGAATGAAAAAGAATTTTATAAAGCCCTGGGTGATTTTAAACTGGGTAAAAATTCCGAGAGTTACAAGGTAGCGTTTAATCAGGGCACGGATAACCGCTTTTGCAAACAGTATGATATATTTAAACATACGCCTGAGGGTGTATTTGTAGACAAACTCAGCGGTGAAGTGCTGTTTGACACACGTGACAGGTTTAATTCAGGAACCGGATGGCTCAGTTTTTACAAGGCGGTTGACGGTGCGACAATACAAAAAGAAGATAACAGTTACGGTATGCAGAGGATTGAAATTATTGCAAAAAAAAGCGGTATACACTTGGGGCATGTTTTTCCTTTGCCCGATGGACGTAAACGGTTTTGTATCAATGCAAGTGTCCTTGAATTTATACCAAGAAAGTAGTTTGGCAGATTTTTAAGAAATATTGGCGTATAATCGTTACATGTAGATTACATGTAAAGGATTTGTGATGGCAACAGTGAGATCGTACGGTGCAACAAAAGAGGTGACAGGTTCGTGTCATGTCCTTAAAATTGATGGCGTGAAAATCATGATAGACTGCGGGATGTTTCAGGGCGAAGATGAAGAGAAAAACGAAGAGGCCTTTTATTTTGAACCCTCGAGTATAGATTATCTTTTGGTGACACATGCCCATCTTGATCATATCGGACGGATTCCCAAACTGGTCAAAGAGGGTTTTAAGGGAAAAATATATGCTACTGCCGCCACAATGGATTTGGCAGAGATTATTTTGATGGACAGTGCGAAAATAATGAGTGAAGATTTTCAAACAAAGTACAGAAAAGCACTGCGCAAAGGAAGAGAAAAAAAACTTTCAAAACCACTCTATCAGCCTTTAGATGTGGAAAAAACATTTCAAAGTATAGAGTGGGTCAATCCTGAATATGACAAATATTATGATTTATGCGAAGGTGTGAGTTTTGTCTACCGTAATGCAGGGCATATCTTAGGTTCCGCTTTTATCGAACTCTCTTACATGGACAAGAGTGATTCGCATACTATTGTATTTTCAGGTGACATCGGAAATGATAACGGCCTTGTCATGCCAAATTTAAACAAATGTGACAAAACACAAAGTCTGTATGTTGAAACAACCTATGGAGACAGAGACCATCAGCCAATTGATGCAACAATCAAAGAGTTTAAAAAGGTTATTGTAAAAACGCTCAATAACCGTGGAAATGTGCTGATACCGTCATTTGCGGTGGAACGTACGCAGGAGTTGCTGTGTATTTTAAGAGAGATGCATGAGAGCGGAGAGTTGCCAAAATGTAAAGTGTTTTTGGATTCTCCCATGGCAACGCGGGCAACAGCCGTATATCGAAAATATGTGAATGAATTGACAAACAAATGTCAGGCAAATGTGCAAGAAGACGGAACCGTTTTTAATTTTGATTCGCTTGTCTATACAGAAACACCTGAAGCCTCAAAAAGCATAAATGATATAAGAAGCCGTGCTATCATCATTGCCGGAGCAGGAATGTGCAACGGCGGACGCATTACACACCATTTTAAACACAGAATCTGGGATAAACGCAATGCCGTGATTTTTGTAGGATTCCAGGCTGAGGGAACCTTGGGACGTGAAATCGTCGAGGGAGCAAAATGGATCAATGTTTTGGGAGAAGATATTGTTGTCAAGGCATCTATTCATACAATTAACGGATTTTCCGCCCATGCGGACAGAGACGGAATCTTAGAGTGGATCTCGAGTATGCAAGATTTGAAAAAAGTCTTCTTGGTACATGGAGAACTCAAGAGTCAAAAAGCTTTTAAGAAAATGCTAAATAAAAAACTGCATCTGGATGCGCATATCGTTTCTTTTAAAGAGAAAATAGTTCTCGACTAAGAACTATTTCATGGAACCGCCGCATTTCCCTGCACCGCATTTCATTGTGGGTGCCGGCATGGCTGCACCGCATTTGCCTTCCCCGCATTTGAGTGTCATAATGTGTGTTTTGGGATCTCTTACACAATCATACATTTTTTTTGTACTTTTTGCATTTTTTACACAGTTTTGACGCGGATCATCCTGTCTCATCTGTGCTAAAATATTTTTCTTTTTTTTGACAAGTGCTGCACTGCCGTCAAACATATTTGCGCCGCATTTTCCGGAGCCGCATTTCATCCCCGGCGCCGAAGATTTAGCAACTTTTTTCTCATCGCTGCAGGCACTTATGAAGAGTACAAAAGTGCTGAGCGTCAGTAAAACAATTTTCATTATACCTCCTGATTACAGTTTTACATTTTTTAAACGCAGTGCGTTTGCAATAACAGAAACAGAGCTGAAACTCATAGCTGCTGCGGCAATAATAGGGGAGAGTACAATCCCAAAGAACGGATAGAGTACACCTGCCGCAATCGGGACGCCGGCGCTGTTGTACACAAAAGCAAAAAAGAGATTTTGTCTGATGTTTTGCATTGTGGCGCGAGAGAGCCGCAGTACTTTTACAATACCCAGCAGATCGCCTTTTATAAGAGTGACTCCCGCACTCTCAATAGCCACATCTGTACCTGTTCCCATGGCAATTCCGACATCTGCCTGTGCCAGTGCCGGAGCATCATTAATGCCGTCACCGGCCATAGCAACGCGTGCTCCATTACTTTGGAGCTCTTTTACAACATCTGCCTTGCCGTCTGGCAGGACATTGGCATATACTTTTGAAATGCCAAGTTTTTTGGCAACAGCATTGGCTGTAAATTCATTGTCTCCACTGAGCATGACAACTGTTATGCCCTCTTTTTCCAATGTATGTACAGCTTCAACAGAAGTCTCTTTTATAGGGTCTTCTATCGCAATAATTGCACAATATTTATCATCTATTGCCATAAAAATAATACCTTTTGCATCATTGCGCATGGCATCTGCTTTTGTCTGGACCTCCTCGATAGAGATACCCTGTTCCTGCAGAAGTTTTTCACTGCCCAGAATTATTTTTTTACCGTCAATTTTGGCAATGACTCCTTTGCCGGGCACCGCTTCAAAATTGTCTACATTGATAAGTGAAATATTTGACTCTTTTGCATAGTCTATAACAGACTGTGCAAGAGGATGCTCACTGGCACGCTCAAGTGAAGCAGCATATTTTATAAGCTCTTGCGTATCATAGCCGGGTGCAGTGAGAAAATCAGTCACTTTTGGTTTTCCAAGAGTCAGTGTTCCTGTTTTGTCTACTACGAGAGTGTCTATTTTTTCCATAGTTTCAAGTGTTTTTGCATCTTTAATCAGTATACCCGAGAGTGCCGCACGACCGGTTGCCACCATAATTGAGATCGGTGTAGCAAGGCCGAGGGCACACGGGCAGGCAATAATTAAAACAGAAACGGCAGCGACAACGGCATACGCCAATTGCGGAGACGGTCCCCAGATATACCAGCCTGTAAAAGCAAGTACCGCTGAAATGACAACTGCAGGTACAAAATAACTTGACACCGTGTCGGCAAGCTGTTGGATCGGTGCACGGGAGCGCTGGGCCTGTGCTACCATCTGGACAATCTGTGCAAGCATCGTATCCGAGCCTACTTTTGTCGCCTGCATAACCAAGGTGCCGTTTTTATTGATGGTAGCCCCTATGAGTGTATCGCCTACTGTTTTTTGCACAAGAACAGGTTCTCCTGTAATCATAGACTCGTCAATATTGCTTTGTCCTTCGATAACAATGCCGTCAACAGGAATTTTTTCTCCCGGTTTTACTCTTAGTTTGTCGCCTACATGTACAAGTTCGAGATTTACCTCCTCTTCGTTTCCTTCTTCATCTATAATTCTATGCGCTTTTTTGGGCGCAAGATTCAGGAGTGTTTTGATGGCTGTGTTTGTTTTGCTTCTTGCCCGCAGTTCCAGCACCTGTCCTAAAAGAACAAGGGTGGTAATGACGGCTGCTGCTTCAAAGTAAACAGGGACAACACCTTCTTTTGTGTGCATTAAAGGCGGAAAAATTTCAGGAAAGAAAAGAGCCACGATACTGTAAAGATAGGCGGCTCCCACACCCATGGAAATGAGTGTAAACATATTGAGGTTCCATGTTTTTACCGACTGGTAGCCTTTGACATAAAAAGGCCAGCCACCCCAAAGTACAACAGGCGTTGCCAGAACAAATTCAATCCACTGTACTAATTGCGCACTCAGCCAGGAGGGAATATACTGCGGAGTAATGTCATGAACCATTGCCAGGGCAAACAAAGGAATTGACAAAACGGTGCTTATCAAAAAGCGGCGGCTCATATCGTCAAGTTCTTCGTTTTTCTCTTCGGCCTGTACGGTGACAGGTTCAAGATGCATACCGCATATAGGGCAGTTTCCCGGTTCATCACGGATGATTTCGGGATGCATGGGACAGGTGTACTGTGTCTTAATCGTCGGCAGTGCCTCAACCTCTTTTTCAAGGGTCATGCCGCATTTTGGACAGTTCCCGGGATGGTCCTGGTGAATCTCCGGATGCATAGGACAGGTATAAAATACATTGCCTATTTCACAGGAATCATCAATACAGTATATATTTTCTTCTTCTTCTGTGTTTTCTTCTGTTTTCTTTTCACTCATAATACACCTCCAAATCAGTGTTTCAGCAGTTCTTTTTTTCGTTTGTACTCTTCTTCGTCTATTTCGCCGTTTGCATACTTTCTGTCTAAAATATCTCGTGCCGATTCTCTGTCAGTGTTGTTATTGTTGTTGATAAAATAAAAAAGCGCAAAAATTAAAAGCAACGGTATAATCCATCCTAAACCCATTGTAAACCCCCATCCTGTCATTGCATGTTCAAACATACTGTTTCCTTTAAAAAGCACTCATAAGAGTACGCAAGTTATTGAAAATTTCGCTCATATGCTGTTTAAAATCTTCGTCTACATCGACTGCATTGAGCATCTCTTCTATGCCGATTGTCGCCAGAACCGTTTTACCGTTTTGTTCGTAAATGGATATTCTGCAGGGAAGATACACGGAAATGTCGGCAATGGCATTGAGTGCCATGTTTGCAGCAGGAGGATTGCAAAGTTCATACACTGTGATTGGTGTTTTAAGTTCAAATCCCTTGCTTTTCAATATCTTTTGAAAATCATAAGACCCCAATACACCAAAACCCAATGTTTTTGCTTTTTTCTCAAGCTGTGCTTTGACTGTTTCAAGAGGAGTGCTCGTTTGTGTTTTGTAAATCATCTTCCATCCTTTTAGAATTTATTTTAGAAAAGTATAGTAAGAGTTTGTGGTGAATTTGTGAGTTTCGTAAAAGATGTCATGCTATGGAGGAGAAAAGTCTATAGCATGACAGAAGAAAAGGAAGTGTTAGAAAACTGCACGTAATGTAAAGTATATTTCATTGCGTTTTTGAGAATTTTGATTAAAGACATAATCAAACTGACATTGCACATTTTCTTTGTAAAAATATTTGACAGCCAGAAGTTGTGCATTGTCTGCAGAGTTTGTATATGCACCGTTGTCTGCCGCCCTGTAGCCTGCTGAGAACATAAGAATATGCGCAACAGGCGCTATCTCACCCATAATGGTAGCTGCTTTTACCTTGTTTGGAGTCTGTGCAAAGAGACTGCCTTGTTTTGCCTGGGCATAGGTGAGAAAAACACTCACAGGAAGTGTGTCAACGGATCCCATAGCCTGAAAGTTCAGTGCAAATTTGTCTGTTTTATCTTCTATTTTTGGTAAAGAAGTATTGGCATCATCTCTTGAGGCTGTTCCCCACCAGATTTGAGTGCTCATGCCAAGATCCCAGTTGCCGACCTGTGGTGTAAAAGCAAGGGAAGCGTAATGTGCGGGTGTAACACCTGAGACGGTACCGACAGTTGGTACATAGGCAGAGTAAACACCGTACCATAAATCACTTGCAATATAAAAGCCGATACCTTCTGCGGCAGCTTCTCCTCCTGCATTATTGACAATGTAAGACTGCGCAGATGTGACAGAAACAGCTTCAAGTGTCTGCCCGTTTGCTTTGGAACCGGTTGCCAGTGTGTCATAAGAAGCGGCTGCTCCAAATTCACTTGTTCGGTAAAATACGGTTCCGAGTGTATAGTTTGGAAGTTCATAGACAACAGGCACTACCAAAGTAGCGAGTTGAAATACAGGATCATTTCCGTCTTCTGATTCGTAACCGATTTCGGTAAATACACCAATATTGTTGGCAACACGCCCTGCTATCATAAAGCCAAGAGCCTGTGGAAACTGAATTTGGGCTGCTTCGGCAGGATCTTCTCCTTGAACATACCCGATTTTAACATTCAAAGAGAGGTTGAGTGTGTCTGTCAGTGAAAGAAATTTCCCGTTTTGGTCATCATAAATCGACTTTTGTGCACCGACCATTGTGTAGCCGCTTGCCTTAAAGCTTCGTCCGAAACGATTGAGCGCAGGAAATCCGTTTTGTGAATGGCAGGCATTACACGAGATTCCCATCTGTCTTGCAAATGCCGGAATAGCGTAAGCATTTGTTACAAAAGTGACGAGACTGATACCGAGTAAAAAAAACATTTTTAACATAATATACCCCTTATTCTTAAGTTTTAAAATTAGTTTTGAAATGCAAAACAACACTTAAGATATTGATACGGTATCAAAAAAGTGTGATGAGTTTGTGAGGAAATACTGTAAGCCAAAAAAAGCTTACAGGTTTAGTAGCGAATTAAAACCAAAATCGAAGACCAAAAGTCGCATAAGCTTCATTAAGCGGAGAGTAGGTATTTGTTGTCCCAAAGTTTTTTGCCCATTCAATGCCGACATAGGGGGCGAACTGTCTTCTGAATTCATATCGAAGTCTTGCGCCGAGAGTAAGATTTGAGATGCCTGAACCGTAACCCATAGTCGGGGCATCTTTTGTATAGGCATCGAGTGTAAATTTTGGTGTGAGGATGAGTCTTTGGGTGATGAGTGCCTCATATTCCATGTCAATTCTCAGACCAATATTGCCATCGTCACTAAAAAGTAAAGCTGCCCGTGTTTCAAAAAAGTAAGGAGCCAGGCCGGAGAGAGCAAGAACGCCCCATGTTTTGTTGTTTGATCCGGCTATATCGTAACTGATACCGGCCTGCACATCCCAAAAAGGGGCAACCGCACGGGAGTAGAGGAGTTGATTTTCACTGCTTGCATCGCCACTGTTGGGCTTTTCTCCCTCACTGTAGAAGTAGAGTTTGTTGAGATCATAGCCAATGTATCCATAGGTGTCCCAGTAAAGATTTTTTTCGCTGTTTGTCTGGTACTCCAGGTTGTCAGCGGTAAAAGTTGCACGCAGGGTATCACCACCTCCACCGGCAAAAGAGAGCGTTGCCAGAGTCGTTAAAAGTGTTAATTTTGTGAGTATATTTTTCATCATAAATCCTTTAAGCAACCACGACTTTTCTAAACATATCTGTCATGTGATAGAGTAAGTGGCAGTGGTACGCCCATGCACCTTTTGCATCCACGGTGACACGAAAGCTTATTTTGGAACCGGGCTGTGAGATAATAGTGTGTTTGCGTACCAAATGATTTTCATCACCGGTTTCAAGATCACTCCATAAGCCATGCAAATGCATTGGATGGTTCATCATAGTGTCATTTATATAAGTGATACGCAGACGTTCGCCGTAATGAAACTCCAAAGGTGCCGCTTCATGATAAGGAATACCGTTAATAGACCACATGTAACGCTCCATATTTCCTGTTAGATGCAAAACGATCTCTCTGTCTGGATATCTGTCTTCTTTTGTAGAGCGCAAAGAGCGTAAATCTGCATAGGTTAATACTTTTCTTCCGTTGTTTCTTAGTCCGACACCCGGGTCATCGAGTCTGTACTGCGGATTCATTGCCCGCATGGTTGTGCCGACATCCCATCGTATTGGCAGTTTTGTAAGGGGAATGGGCTTTTGTAGAGATGGCATTGATTGTTTCTTTGCCATATCCATACTTTTCATCTGTGCCATATCTTTACTCATGCCCATATCAAGCATTGTAAGTGCTTGCGGCGGATCCATTTGCGGCACTTCTGCCAATATATTTGCATCAGTTGAGAGGTTTCCGAGTGCATAGCCTTTTCTTGCTATACTTTGTGCAAAAATAGCATAGGCTTTGTCATCTTCTGGCTCGACTATGACATCATATGTCTCTGCAACACCTATGCGAAACTCATCCACATCCACAGGCTGTATATTATTGCCATCTGCTGCAACAACTTTCATTGTAAGCCCTGGAATGCGAACATCAAAAAACGTCATTGCGGCTGCATTTATAAATCGAAGCCGTACTTTTTCTCCGTTTTGAAAAAGTGCCCTAAAACGTGTTGCCGGATTTTGCCCGTTCATCAAAAAAGTATAGGTGTAGGCTGTTACATCAGAGAGATCTCTGTCTGACATACGCATTTTATTCCACATTTGACGTGCTTTAAAGGCTTCAACAAATCCTTTGTCTTTGACTTCCCAAAAGAAATCGCCGACAGTTCTTCTGTTAAAATTATAATAATCAGGAAAAAGCTTCAGTTTTCGGTAAATAGCTGCGGGTTTTTCATCTGAATAATCGGATAAAAGGACAACATAGTCTTTGTCGTATTCATAGGGATCTTTCTCTTTTGGTTCTATGACAATGGCGCCGTAAACACCTGTCTGTTCCTGAAAAGCAGAATGGGAATGATACCAAAAGGTTCCGCTTTGACGGACGGTAAAGGTATAGGTAAATGTCTCTCCCGGCGCGATACCGTCATAGCTGATTCCCGGAACGCCGTCCATTTGGTAGGGTAAAATGATACCGTGCCAGTGAATAGAGGCGGATTCGTTGAGATTGTTGGTTACATGTAAGGTAATTGTGTCGCCTTCGCGCCATCTGAGTGTAGGACCCTGCAGCATAGCATTGACTGCCGTAGCATATGAGGGTTTTCCTGTTACATTGACAAGGGTTTTGTCTATAGACAGATTAAAAACCGTTCCTGAGAGTTCTTCGGTCTTTTTGCGCTTTTTAACTGTGTCGGTTGAAGCGTTGAGGTTTATTCCGTAAAGCATTGCACCTGAAGCGACAACGCCTTTGACAAAAGTTCTTCTTGATAAAGAGTGTTTATTGTGTTTCATAAGAATGCCTTTTTTGTTATTCTGCATTTAAATCAAGTACATCAAATAATTCTTTTGCACCTTCATAGCCGTAATGTATTGAATCCGTTTGGGGTGTTCCGTCACTCTCTATGAGCAAGAATGCGGGATAGCCGAAAACACCGTATTTTTCTTTAATAGCCAGTGTGTCTTTATTGCTTTTATCAGACAAATCAACTACTAAGGCAATATATTTATTATTAAGAATTTCAATAATTTTTGGATCTTTGAATGTTGTTTCATCGAGTTTTTTGCAAACCTTGCAATATTTTGAATGGAAATAGACAAATACAGGCTTGTCGGTTTGTTTTGCCAGCGCTAATTTTTCATCCATTGTTTTGAGGTTTGGTACTTCTGTAAAAAGAGAAGGTGTTTTTGTAACCGTCTGCAAACTTGATGTTGATTGTTGTACAGCGTTGCTTTTGAGTGGCATATATATGTTGTCATGCCCCATAGCAGCTCCTGTCAAGCTGATAGTTCCCCAAACAAGACACAGTATTGCCAGAGTTCTTAAAAACCTCTGCCATAGCGTCAAGGACTCATCTGTTGTTGCCAAGGGATATATAAATGCGCCGATTATTATAAAATAAACACCCCACAGATACAAAGAAGAAAAGAGTTCAAGCTCGGAAAATATACTTACAGCAACACCTAAAAGGAGAATACCGAAAAAGTACTTTACATAATCCATCCATGCGCCTGCTTTTGGAATCAGATATCCGGCACCCAGACCAACGAGTAAGAGCGGAACACCCATACCAAGAGAGAGTGCAAACATCATCTCTGCTCCCAAAACAGGATTTGCCTGTGCAATGGCAACACTTAGAAATGAGATAATGACAGGCGAGACACAGGCTCCTAAAATAAGGGCCGAGAGTAAACCGAGCAAAAAAACGGCAAAAAAGGTACCGCCTTTAATATTACGGGTTTGACTGTCAAGTTTTGACTGAATAAAAGAGGGCATTTGCAGGTTGAAAAAACCAAACATAGAAAGTGCCAGCAGAAAAAAGACAAAGCTCATAATACCAATCGCCCAGATATTTTGAAAGTAGGATTGCAGCTGTTCACCTGTAGCCCCGGCAAGAGCACCCATAAGTGTATAGGTCAGTGCTGTGCCAAGAACATAAGCAACAGAGAGGAGTAAACCGTTTTTCTTGGTAAGCTTTTCACCCTGTCCGGCTATGATACTTGAGAGAATCGGAATCATAGGCAGTACACAGGGAGTAAAAGTAAGCAGTAATCCGGCTCCAAAGGCTCCGAGTAACAATCCCAGAAGCGTGTGTGTTTGGAGACTTTCTGCATTGGCAAACAACGGAATTGTTACTAACAGCAGAAAAAGTAAAATAATCTTTTTTCTCATCTTTTTTGCCTTTTAAAAGTTTAATGTTGTTTTAACACGAGACCTTTTTCCTGTTTTAGGTGTGATAAATATATGCAGTTGCCATGTTCCGCTCATTGCAAGATTGAGTGTTGCTTTGTATTTTCCGTTACCAAGATTTTGGGCATTTGCTTTTGAGCTCATAGCAGGCATCCCCGGCATGGCTGGCATAAAGGCTTTGAGTGCTACTTTTGCATCAGTGACAGGTTTACCGTTTTTCTTGATAGTGACAATAAGTGTGTTGGAACCGGTAGTAAGCGGTTTGTCTGCGGTGATATGTACTGCTGTTGTTCTGAATTTTGCATCCTTGGAGAATGCGGCTGCCTGAACAAGTGTTGTGCCTAAAAGCAATGCGAAAAAGATTTTTGCTAAAGTTTTCATAAGAAACTCCTTTTTGTTTTGTTAGGAGAAGTATATAACTTTTTTGTGGTGTGTTTGTGTAGCACAGGGACAAAAATGTATGACACAAAGATTACACAGGAAAAATATATAATTGACTTTTTAAAAAGGATAAGTCATGACAGATCTGTTTAGAACAAAAAATGAAGGTGATAACTGCTGTACGCCTCAGCCAAAAGGCAAAGTTGCCTGTCCGATATGTGGAGAAAAAGCCAAAGGGGTGCTGGGCAAAACACTGCAGCATCTTTTAACAGAGGAGGCAAAATCAAAACTTTCCTGTTTTGACGGTTTTTACTACTGTAAAACAGCTGCATGCGAAGCAGTCTATTTTCGGGGCGATGAGATACTGACACAGGATGATATGAGCATTGTCGTCGGACTCAAAGAAGGAGCAACTCCGGCTACTGTATGCTACTGTTTTGGCTGGAGCAAAGAGAAAATAAAAGCGGAATTAGAGGCAACAGGACAAACAACAGCACTTGAAGACATCAAAGCAAAAATGAAAAATCCCGGCTGTGCCTGTGAAGTGCTGAACCCAAGCGGCGGATGTTGTCTTGGAGATGTAAGCATGGCGATAAAAGAGCTTATAACACAGAGTTAGGATGTTAGTGGCACAGATATGCTATAATCTGTCTTATGAAAGCGACAAAAAACAATATCATAGAGTATCTCAAACAGATAAAACCTGAACTTTACAAAAATGGCATCAGCTCAGTCGCTCTTTTTGGGAGTTTTGCAAAAGAGACACAAACAGTTTACAGTGATATTGACATTGCCATATCCAAAGATGAAAATTTCTTACAGACAAACACATCTTATGATTACTTTGATACAGTAGCAACGATAAAATCAAAAATACGAAAGCAGTTTCATAGAAATATAGATATTTTTGACTTAGACAGCAACAGTCCATTTAAAGAGAGTATCAAAAAGGAGCTTATATATGTTTAGTCAAAAATCTGTAGAGAGAATAAAAGTTATAAAAAAAAAGATTCTCTTTATAGAGGAGATAGTGAAACAAAACGGCTCTATTGAGAAAGCGTTAGAAGACGAACAAAATGCAAGAGCAGCTATACTTATGCATCTTACATCCATTTCAGAACAGTTTGATAAATTACTTCATAACGGTGAACTTGAGATACTTTCAAAGTTTGCAAAAGAGGATATAAAAGGAAGTTACGAACTAAGAAATTTTATAGCGCATGATTATGAAGGTGTGGACCTGTATATAGTGGAAGATGTAATAAAAACAAGATTACCCATCATTAAAAAAACGACTGAAGATATACTTATAAACGAAAAATGAAAATATTACTCCTTGAAGATGACACGGCACTGGCAAACATTTTGGTTGATTTTTTGGAAGACGAATATGAGGTTGTGCAGACTTACAGTATGAAACAGGCACTTGAACTCTCGGAAAATGAAAAATTTGATTTGTATATTTTTGACATTAATGTTCCGGATGGCGACGGTATTTCACTACTGCGGGAACTGAGAGACTTCCATGATGAAACACCGGCTATTTTCATTACCGCTTTTCATGATACAAAGTATCTCAAATCCGCTTTTGAATCAGGCGCGAACGATTTTATAAAAAAACCTTTTGATTTGGAAGAGCTGGCACAGCGTATAGAAAATATTAAGAGGCATTTTGGACTGGAAAGTCTGGTGAAACTGGATGAACATATCATATTTGACACAAAAACACATATACTCAAAACGCCAGAAAAAATGATCAAACTGACACATAAAGAGAGTGACTGTTTGCATTATTTTTATAAAAACCGTCATCGTGTGGTAAGTTCTGACGAACTGTTGCAAAATTTTTGGGAGTATGAAGATATGCCGAGTGATGATGCTATTCGTACCATTGTAAAAAATCTGCGAAAATACATAGGCAAAGAACATATTGTCAATATCCGGGGAGAGGGCTACAAATTTGAATGAATTGGAAAAAAAGTCTTTTTACTCTTTTGTAACGCTCTATCTTGTTTCTTCCTTTTTGTTTGTTTTGCTCTCAGGATACTGGTACTACAGTGCACAGAAAAATTCTTTGGAGAGTGCAACCTATTATAAGCTCAACCATATCGCCGACAAACTTTCAGGACTCATAATTAATGCACAGATGAAAGGGACAACATTACAGCTCCCAAATGAAAAAGGGTATGAATACAGTTTGATTGGTGCAAATGAAGCTGCGGGTTTTAAAACAGGATATTATGAGAAAAACGGTTATAAGGTTCTGGTTTCGGATGCACCGCAGGAACATCTGAATATTGAATATGTCCTTGTCAGAACAAAAGAGTATTTCAAACAGCTGCACGAACTGCAAAAAAATGTCCTTTTGGCTATGAGTGTGGGTTTTTTCTTTATTGTCCTCATCTCTGTCATACTTGCCAAACTGTTTATGAAACCTGTGCATCAGAGAATGGAGCAGATAGAGAGCTTCATTCAGGATGTCTCGCATGAGTTAAATACTCCTATAACCGCTTTGAAAATGAGTGCGAGCCGGGCAATCAAGAAAAAAGTTTATGATAAAAAAATACTGACGAATATCTCTATAAGCACAAAACAGCTTGAGAGTATCTATAAGTCACTGACATTTTTAAATTTTAATCAAAAACAGCAAGAAGCAGAGGATGTGAATCTTAAAAATATTTTGGAGCAGACTATCGGTTACTACAGTGAACTTACAAATGCAAAAAATATAAAAATAGAGAGTCAGCTTGAAGAATGTTATTTTCATATAATTCCCTCACGGGCAGAACTGTTGTTTTCCAACCTGCTCTCAAATGCCATCAAATACTCTCTTCCCCAAACAAAAATAAGCATAAAACTTGATAAAAATGCCTTTGTTATAGCAGATGAGGGTGTCGGTATAGAGCAAAAAAAACTTGATGCAATTTTTGAAATGTATAAACGTGAATCAGATATAGCAGGCGGATTCGGTGTGGGTCTGAGCATTGTGAAACAGATATGTAATGCATATGGTATCACAGTCAATGTTACATCCCAACTTGGAAAAGGAACACAATTCACACTTCTTTTTAAATAATAATAATTTTCTTTTAAGAAGAGTTGCCTTATACTTGAGGTAATTCAAATCAGAGGAGAAGAATATTATGACACGAGGAAATTCGATTATTAAAGGCATAGAACCTGAAACAGTGGTGAAGTTGCTTAACAGAGCCTATGCTGATGAGTGGCTGGCCTATTATCAGTATTTTATAGAAGCAAAAGTGATTAAAGGCATTATGAAAGATGCGGCATTTGCGGAGCTGACACAGCATGCAAATGATGAACTCAGACATGCCAATATGGTTGCCGACAGAATCATACAGCTTGGCGGTACACCGCTTCTGAATCCGCAAGAGTGGTTTACGCATACAAACTGCGGCTATGAAGAGCCAAAAAACTTTGATGTGGTTGCCATCCTTGAAGACTCTATAAAAGGAGAACAGTGTGCAATCAGTACCTATTCGGAACTTGCCAATATTGTCAAAGACAAGGATATCATCACTTACGATATGGTTTCTCAGATACTGGCCGATGAGGTAGAGCATGAAGCAGATTTACAGGATCTGCATGATGACATTACAGAATTTGTCCAAAATATAAAAAGTACGATGCAATAAAAAAGAGGATTAAATATCCTCTTTTTGGGAAAGTTGTCGTTTTGCATAGATTTCAAACAGGATCGGAATGATGACAAGGCTCAAAACAGCTGAACTGACAACTCCGCCAAGCATAGGTGCGGCAATACGCTGCATGACTTCGCTTCCTACTCCGTGGGTATACATAATAGGTGTCAGACCTGCCAAAATAGCAAACACCGTCATAAGTTTTGGACGGACTCTTTGTACAGCTCCTTCATAAATTGCGGCATTGAGTTCTTTGATTCCAAAGTTTTTTCCATATTTTGCTTTATATTCATCCACCGCTTCCTGCAGATAAATTATCATGACGATGGCTGTTTCCGCGGCTACTCCAAGGAGTGCCAAAAATCCGACGATAACGGCTATACTCATGGCAAAGTTGAGGATGTCTATATAGATAAGTCCGCCTAAGAGTGCAAAAGGCAGAGTGAAAAAGACAATAATTGTCGGTCCCGGTTTTTTGAGTGCCATATAGATGAGTAAAAAGATGACAACAAGAACAGCAGGCACAATCCAGATGATACGCTTCATAGCAGAATCAAGATACTCTGACTGTCCCGCCCATTCTATATAGTATCCCGGATCAAATTTGATTTGATTGATGAACTTTTGTGCGCCTATTTTATACTCTGTTGCACTGATACCCTCTTTTGGTGTGATATAAATGAAGGTCACAGGTGCTGCCATTTCGCTTTTTATGACAGAAGCGCTCTGTCTGTAAGCCACTTTTGCAAGTGAACCAAGAGGAACAAAGCCAAGTTTGGTTTTGACCTGTATGTTTCTGATGGACTCAAGGCTTCTTCTCTCATTGTCTTCCAGACGCAGTGCGATAGGATAACGTTCAAGACCTTTGTACATTGTTGAAACTTTCATGCCCCCGATGGCAAAAGCTGTGTACTCCAAGAGCGTATCTTTTGTCATGTTGTATCGGGCAAGTTTCTCCTCATCAGGGATAATGTCAATGTAGTATCCGGCACTTGCCTGATCTGCAAATACGGAGAGGGTTTTGTCATACTCCCGCAGTTTGTCTTCTATCTGTTTGCCGAATTTTTGCAAACCTGCCGCATCCATTCCGTAGAGTTTGATACCGATAGGGGTTCGGATACCGCTTAAAAGCATATCGATACGACCGCGAATCGGGTAGGTCCAGGAATTTGTCAGTCCCGGAACCTGCAAAGCGGCTTCCATGTCTTCACGCAGTTTGTCATAGGTCATGCCTTTGGGCCACTCGGACTTTGGTTTGAGCGTGATGATAGTCTCAAGCATACCAAGAGGAGCAGGATCCGTTGCCGTACCTGCACGCCCGGCTTTGCCAAAAACATTTTCTACTTCGGGAAAACTTTTGATAATCTTGTCTGTTTTTTGCAAAAGCTGTTTTGTCTGGTCTATACTGATACCATAAGGGGTAACAGGCATATACATGAATGTCTGCTCATTGAGCATAGGCATAAATTCCCATTTCAGACTCTTGTAAAGCGGATACATGTAACCAAGAGAGAGTAGAACAAGAACAATGACAAGATATTTTGCTTTGAGGCCGTAGACAATAATTGGACGATAGAGCCAGATGAAAAATCTGTTCAGTGGATTTTTGCTCTCTGGCAGGATTCTGCCTTTGACAAAAAATATCATCAGTGCAGGGACCAGAGTGATGCTCAGCAGTGCGCCTGCAGCCATTGCAAATGTTTTGGTAAAGGCAAGCGGAGTAAACAACAGTCCCTCTTGACCTGTCAGTGCAAAAATAGGCAGGAATGATACGACAATAAGTGCAAGTGCGAAAAATATCGGACGCCCGACAAGCTGTGAGGACTTGAGTATGATAGCAATGCGCTCTTTTTCTGTCGGGATTCTTCCTTCTTTGTGTTCAAATTTGTGCAGCATTTTGTGGGCATTTTCTATCATGACGATGGAGGCATCAACCATGGCACCTATGGCAATGGCAATACCTCCAAGACTCATAATGTTTGAGCCGATACCAAAGATTTTCATCAGCAAAAAGGTAAAACCGACTGTTAAAGGCAGAACAATAATGACAATAAGCGAAGAGCGAAAATGCATCAAGAAAAGTCCAATGATGATGACAACAATAACGCTCTCCTCAATAAGCGTATCTTTTAAAGTGTCTACCGCTTTGTCAATGAGACCTGAACGGTCATAGACGGTGACAACATCCACACCCTCAACTTTAAGCTCTTTCATTTTTTCCTGAACACGCTTAATCATTGTATAAACATCTTCGCCGTAACGTGCCATAACGATACCGCCGACAACTTCGCCTTCGCCGTTTAAGTCTGCCAGACCGCGACGCGGTGCAGGGGTAAGTTCTACCCGTGCAATATCACCGAGTTTTACAGGTGTACCGGCTTTTGTTGTGACAACAAGTCCTCTGATATCATCAAGGTTTTTAATATAGCCTTTGGCCTGTACCATCCACTCATATCCGTTTTTAATGACGATACGCCCGCCTGTATCATTGTTGTTCTTGGCCAATACTCTTTTGATGTCCTGTATGCTGAGATTGTAGCGAACCAGATTGTCATTGTTTACTGTCACCTGAAAGGTAGGAATAAATCCGCCGATACTTGCTACTTCACTGACACCGTCAACACCCATAAGCGCATATTTATAGTAATAGTCCTGGAGGGTACGCAACTCGGCAAGATTCTTTGTTTTTGATTTGAGGGCATATTCATACACCCAGCCCACACCGCTGGCATCGGGACCAAGGGATACATTCATGTTTGCCGGCAATTGCGACTGAATGGAAGCAAGCTGTTCAAGAACACGGCTTCGTGCCCAGTAGAGATCTGTTCCCTCTTTGAAAATGATGTAGATAAGACCGTTCTCATAGGTAGAGTATCCACGTACCGTATCAATATTGGCAATAGCCAAAAACTGTGCAACAAGCGGATAGGTTCCCTGATCTTCGACAATTTCAGGAGACTGTCCTGCCCAATTGATTTGTACAATGACCTGAGGAGGAGACAAGTCAGGCAAAGCATCCAAAGGCGTGTTTTTCATACTCCAAATAGAAGCACCGACAAGAGCAAAAGCCGCCAAAAGAACAATAAACTTGTTTTTTATACTAAAAGCGATGAGTTTTTCTATCATAATTTGTCCATTTTTTTAGTTTTGAAAATTATAGCACGCTAGTGTGTAGTGTTTGTGAGAAATAGTATGAGACAATCAGGATTTTTAGAGGTTCTCTTAATATATTTTCTTATAGAATTAGGATATGAAAAACAATAATAAAAAATCTATATACTCCTGGGCACTGTATGACTGGGCAAATTCTGCCTATGCAACCACTGTTATGGCTGGGTTTTTCCCTATATTTTTCAAGTCTTATTACAGTGTGGGAACTGAGGTGACTGTGAGTACCGCGCAGCTCGGATTTGCAAATTCAATTTCGAGTTTTGTGGTAGTGCTTCTTGCGCCTTTGCTTGGGGCTGTGGCTGATGCAGGTTCACTCAAGAAGCGTTTTTTGTTTCTTTTTGCATTTTTGGGTATTTTGATGAGTGCCTCACTGGCTCTTGTCGAGCAGGGAAACTGGCAGATGGCGGCACTTGTCTATACGCTGGGAAATATCGGTTTTATGGGATCAAATATTTTTTATGACGCTTTGCTTCCCTCTGTGAGTAATGATAAAAATGTTGACTATGTTTCAGGCCTGGGCTTTGCCCTTGGATATCTCGGAGGCGGTATTTTGTTTGCCTTGAATGTTTTTATGGTACAGGAACCCGCCTTTTTCGGTTTTGAAGACAAGGCTGCGGCGATAAAAGCTTCTTTTGTCAGTGTTGCAGTGTGGTGGGCGGTTTTTTCATTGCCTCTTTTGCTTTTTGTAGAGGAGAAGAAGGGAGACAAAGAGCAGAAAAATATTTTATTGGTTGCAGGGTATCTGCGTTTGAAAAAAACCTTTCAAAGAGTGGCAAGTCTTAAAGGACTTTTGCTTTTTTTGGTGGCATACTGGCTCTATATTGACGGGGTGGACACTATTATCCGTATGGCTGTTGATTACGGAATGGCGCTTGGATTTGACAGCAGCAAGCTTATTTTGGCATTGCTTATTGTCCAGTTTGTCGGTTTTCCTGCCACACTCATAGTGGCAAAACTTGCCGATATCTGGGATACGAAAAAAGTCATCTATCTTTGCATTGCTGTCTATATTGTTATTATTGTTTATGCTGCGATGATGGAGGATGTCTATGAATTTTACATATTGGCCCTGCTTATTTCGCTTGTTCAAGGCGGTATTCAGGCATTAAGCCGTTCCTATTACGCAAAGATGATACCGCAAAAATATGCGGCAGAATTTTTCGGATTTTATGATCTTCTTGGAAAATTTGCAGTTATCATAGGGCCGCTTTTAGTAGCCTTTGTCGCACTCTTTAGCCATAATTCAAGACTCTCGATTGCTTCTGTCGCTATTCTTTTTATTCTCGGCGGACTGCTTCTCTTTTTTGTAGACGAGAAAAAAGTAGCAAAAGAAGTACGCGAAGCATTAGACTAAAGAAAATTTTGAACAGTTTGTTTTGGAATGGCAATACAGTAAGATAGAAATCTTATATTGTTTTGATAATTTTATCTATTTCAATTTTTATATTTGGAAGTTTGTTTTTTGTAACATTCCAAACAATTTCTTCATCAATTTCAAAATACCAGTGAATTAGTTTATCTCTCATTTTCGCCATTAGTGACCAGGGTAATTGTGTAAATTGTTCTGTAATCTCTTGTGGAATTTGCTTTGTGGCTTCACCAATAACTTCTATCTCTCTAATACAGGCACTTACTGTTTTGTCATCTTGAATAAACTCTTCATATGTCATATTGTGTGTGTATTTATTGATTTTTTCAATTCTTTCACTAATATCTTCTAAAAAAAGTTTATAGTTGCGTTTCATATAGCTATAGCTTCTTGTAAAATATCTTTTCGTAACTGTTTTTTTAATTTTCGTTTTGGTACTAAGTCAACCTGCGTTTGTAGTTTTTCACTTAAAAACTCTTCTAACTCTATAAAAGCAAGTAAATCCGGTATTTTTTTAAAATCGACTAAAATATCAATATCGCTCTCTTCTCCTTGCTCTTGACGTGCATAGGATCCAAAGATAAAAAGAGAGTCTACATTATATTTACTGCTGATATATGGTTTGACTAAAAGTATATTTTGTTTAATATCTTGTAATGATAGCATTATCATATACTCCTTTTTTTGTATTATAGCATACATAATATTTCTTCATACAAGACTCCATGTTTTAGTAAAGCCCGTTTATCTGCGCATCACTGTCCATCATAAAGAGGGCATTGTTGACAACTTCATCGCCGGCATTGAGTCCGCTTGTTATGATGTATGTTTCATTATTGAGCGGTTTGATATTGACTTCCATCGGTTCATACTCTCCCTCAAATTCTCCGACAACAAAAACATAGTATTTTCCGTCTTTTAAGATAACCGCACTCTGCGGCAGTGTCAGATACTCTTTTGCCTTGTCTTTTGAAATTACATCCGCATACATTCCCGGAAAAAGTGTATGGTCTTTGTTCGCCAAAGTGAGTCGCATAGTGAGCGTTGCCTCTTTTGGACTCAGATTTGGATAAAGAAACTTTGAATGCGTCTCGTATGTTTTATCGGTTGTTTTAAAACTGACACGAAAGTCATTGGCATGTTTGAGCCATTTGACATCATCTTCAAAGACCTTTACCTCAACCCAGACGTCATCAAGATTGACTATCTCAAAAAGATTTGTTTTTGCATTAAAAGCAGATCCTTCATTGATATTTTTCATAAAGATATAACCGCTTTGCGGTGCATAGATTGTTGTGTTCGGTGATACTTTTCTCATCTTTATAACTTGAGAAATCTCATTTGGCGCGACTTCCAGCAAAGAAAGTTTCAGCTTTGCACTCTTGAGCATACCTTTGTTTGGTCTGTTTTTTGTGTAGTTGTACGAGTTGACATAGTCCTCTTTTGCTTTGTATACTTCAGGAGAGTAGACAACTGCCAAAGGCTCGCCTTTTTTGACATATTTGTAAATTTTGTCGGCATAAAGTTTTTCGACAAATCCTCCAAAACGGGGACTCACTTCATACACTCTCGCTTCATTTGCTTTGACAAAACCGTAATTTTTTTTGCTGTGGCTTGTTTTTGTTTTTTGTACCTTGACGGTCTGAACTGAAAAAAGCTGTTCCACCGATGCTTCTTTTGCCGATACCATCAACGGCAGCAAAAGTAGTAATAATTTTAAATTTTTCACTGTAATTCTCCTTTAAGTTGTGCTATTTTGGCTTGTGCCAGGTTGTAGTTTGCGACGGCTTTGATACTTTTTTGTTCCAAATCAAGTTTTTGAAACAGGACATCTATATATTTGAACAAATCAGCCCCGACAGAGATGGAAGAGCTTGAAAGCTCAAACATGTGAGCAACCTGGGGAAGGGCTTCATCTTGAATAATATGATATATTTCATAAGAAGAGAGCATTTGCGCATAATAGGCTTCAAGCTCGGCATTGACAGATATCTGAGTATCTGCTTTTTGGCTTGTAGCGGAGAGAACCAAGGCGCGTGCTTCTTCTTCTTTGTAGTCTTCCGTGCCGTATATAGGCAGGCTCAAGCCGAAACCAAAATTAAAATAGTTGTTGAAATTTTCTCGAAGAGCATAGCCTGCGATGAGATTAATGTCCGGATAGTTGTTGAGATCTGCCATTTTTAACTTTGCATTTTGTTTGAGAATCTCTTTGTCTTTTATTTTAATATCCGGGTTCTCTGCTAAAGATTTTTGCAGTTGTCCCAAATCCGGTTTTTCCCCCATTTGTATATTTATATCCAAATGGTGTACTTTAAATGAGGCCAGATAGGAGAGTCTTGCATAGGCAGCATTGATTTTTTCACGCAAAACACTTTTTTGGATTTGCAGATCTGAGAGGGAGAGTTCCGCTTTCATTATTCCGATATGCTGGTTCTCATCAATACTTGTGTAGGATTCGTACAGATCAATGTTTTGCTGTGTCAGTGTGACATACTCATCAATAATTTTATACAATTCATTCAGTTTCCAAATGGTATAGGCTTCACTCTTTATCTGTGCAACCAGTTTTGTTTTTGCTGCATTTAGTTTTTCCTGCAACAAAGCATCTTCCGCTTCTGCAATTTTTTTGTTGGTTTCACGTTTATTGTAAAAAGGAATTTTTTGTTTGAATGTCACCACAGACTGACTCATCGCCTGCGAAGAATTGAGTGTATTTTTTGTTATGAGCAGTTGGGGGTTTTCAAATTGGTCGGAGACTGCTATATTGTATCTGTTTGCCTCAATTCTTTCATTGATAGCTTCCAGCGACGGTTTTTTTGCCAAAGAGATGTCAATAATTTCACTCAGGCTGACTGCCTGTGCTCCGGAGCAAAGTAGGAAAATACCCAGTATCACTGTTTTCATAAATTATTCCTCTGTTTTTTTAGTTTTCAAAGTATAGCATGCTAATGTGTAGTGTTTGTGAGTTTTGTTTCTTTTGGATAGGTACTTATGTCTACGCTAACTCAGCCAACGAAGCGGTGAGAAAGCCTTTTATTGTTAAGATGTTGTTTTAATAAAAAGGGAAAAAATGAAAGAGATAGAAGAATTACTGCAAAAGTACAACCATTTTAAGCATGAACAACTGCGTTCAATACAACAGCTGCCCGATACAAAAATTGTGACACTTGTGGTGCAGGATGACGAGGGGGAGGATATTCACACTGTTAAAATTACTTTTAGCGGTATCAATGCTTCGAGAATTTTGGAAAACCATGTCCTCTCTTTTTTAGATATGGGCTTTGGGATAACACTTATCAAAGAAAACAACCTCTATGGCTTTGCCCTTGGAAGCGGAAGTACAATGTTACATGTACACAATGCGCCTTTGTACATTGTCGCTTCTGATATCAAGATAGAAGAGAGCTAGCTTTATTCCTTAACATAGCTTTCAGTTTGTTTGCTATAAGCTATTTGTATGAAGAACTCAAAAAATAAATTTTTTATGATTGGGATTACCATTTTGCTTGTATGGGTTTTTATAGAAGCATACTTCTACATGATAGCTGTAGAGGCACAAAAAAACTATACTGACAATTTACTCAAAGATGCACGGGAACATTACGAAGAGATAGAAAATATCCGTAATCTTCCTGCCGAGATTGGAACTTTTTATGTGAAAGAAGGTGATGCCTTTAAAAAAGTTGATCCCAGTCTGCTTGTACAAACCCTCTTGAAACAATACCAAACAAACGATTTTTACTATACAGTGACTCCAAAGGTGCAAAAAAAGGGAGCAAATCTTTCAAAAAAACCTATTTACAGGCTTGAGAGCGAAAAAAAAAGGCTTTATTATGTTTATAAAGAGATTGCCATTGATATAGACGCTTCTTTCTATGTAGAGAAGATACAGAGCGTCTGGTTCAAGTTTTTTGCAGTAAGTTTTTTATTTACTGTTTTTACACTTGTCCTTCTTTTTCTCATCAGGTTTTTACAAAAAAAGAGCAGTAGTTATGAAAGGCTAAGCAATACGCTTGAGCTCAAAGTTCTCCAGCAGACAAAACTGCTCGAAGCAGAACATGCCAAAAAAGAGATTTATCTGGAGACGCTTTTTGAAAAGAGTCCCAATATCATCATTATTACAACCGGCAACAGTATTACCCGGGCGAATGAGGCATTTTTTAAATTTTTCAAAGAGTATGCTTCTTTGGAAGAGTTTAAAAGAGAGCATGAATGTATTTGTGACTTTTTTTGTGCATCATGCCATGGTGATACCATCAACAGCACAAAAATGCAATGGGTGGAAGATGTTCTGGGTGAGGAAGAGCCAATCATAAAAATATGTTACCTGGAGCAGGAATACTATTTTTCTGTGTATGCCAAAAAGATATATGAAGAGAATAAAATGCATATGATGGTGACATTAAATGATATAACAGAAATATATAATATTCGGCATAAATTTGAAGATTTGTCCATGCAGGACGCACTGACAAATATTTACAACAGGCGGTACTTTAATGTAGTGTTTCCCCAGGAGCTAAACAGAGCAAAAAGAACCCGTGAGAGTTTTTGTTTTGCGATTATGGATGTGGACAATTTTAAACTCTACAATGATAACTACGGGCATGATGCAGGGGATGAGGCACTTCAAAGCATTACTGCAAAAATCACAGAACTGACACAGCGTGCCAATGAGTTCTTTTTCCGTTTGGGCGGAGAAGAGTTTGGCTTTGTCTGCAGTGCCTATACAAAAGAGGAAGCCTTTAGACACCTGCAAAATATATGCAAAGAGGTGCAAAACCTGAAAATTGAGCATCTTTACAATGAAAAGTATGGAGTGCTTACTATATCTATAGGCGTATGTTATCTCTCTGATGCACGCGAGGGTGAAGTGAAATATATTTATAAAAGTGCGGACAATGCCCTCTATAAAGCAAAAGAGAGCGGAAGAAACAAAGTTGTTCTATTTGAAAACTGTTGAGAGCGCTTTTTTTGTCAAAGAGGAGATTGGAGCGCTGTGCAAGGCCTTTGTTTCTACCCAGATGCCACCTTCAAAAGAGTCGAGTGTGTAGAGCTTTACATGTAGGCGGTATTTTGTGTAGGCGTGTTTGAAACTGCCTAAAAAATCTTCTTCTACCGGGTCGACGGCAGGAAGTTCAAGCATGCCTTTGTACATGTTTCCTGTAGCCGGGGTAAGGGCTATTTTTTCATTTTGCATGCAAATACCGTAAAAAAGTTCGAGTGATTCATACTCTTTTTTCTTGGTTTTTGTATATAACTCCGCTTCTGTTTTTCCCTGACAGGTTTTTTGTAGCGGACACTCTTCGCATTTTGGGTTTTTGGGCAGGCAGACAAGCGAACCCAAATCCATAAGGGCAAGGTTATGGCTTCTGGTGTCTTTGTGATTAAGGAGTTTTTGTGCGTATTCCCAAACTGTTTTGTCCTTTACATGCAAGAGGGCAAAATAACGCTTGAGCACTCTTGCTATGTTTGTATCGACAACAGGAATATTCTGATTGCAGCCGAAACTGCAAACGGCACTTGCGGTGTATTGCCCTATGCCGGGCAGAGAGAGCAGCTCCTTGTAGTCTGTCGGCAGAGATTTTGGTGAAAGTCGGGCTGTTTTATGAAGGTTTCTTGCACGCGAATAGTACCCAAGTCCGCTCCATGCCGCTAAAACATCATCCAGCGGTGCATTTGCAAGGCTTTGAAGTGTGGGAAATTTTTCCAAAAACTGAGGATAGTATTCATCCCGTACACGATTGACCTGTGTTTGTTGGAGCATGATTTCGCTGAGATATACACGGTAAATGTCCTGTGTATTTCGCCAGGGAAGCTCATGCCTGCCTGCTTTTTCATACCATGCCAAAAGTTCTTTCTGTGCCTGTTTTATCTTTTTTATAACAACTGCTCCTTGAGAAATTCACTGTAGTGCCCTTCTTGTTCTTCAAGTTCTTCATGCGTACCGCGTTGGACTATTTCGCCTTCATTGAGGACATAAATCATATCGGCATTTTTAACAGTGCTGAGTCTGTGGGCGATGGTAATGACTGTTTTTTTCTCAAGCAGGGGAGCGAGTGCTCTAAAGAGTTTGGCTTCGGTGTGTACATCGAGTGCAGAAGTTGATTCATCAAAAATGACGACACTCGGATTTGCAATTATCATTCTGGCGATGCTGAGTCTTTGTCGTTGCCCGCCTGAGAGGCGTATGCCGTGATGCCCGACGAGGGTGTCAAGCCCGCTTGGCATACTTTGGAGCATATCTTGAAGCTGTGCGATTTCAAGAGCTTTGTAAATTGCTTCATCAGTGACATCTTCATGTCCCATTGTAATATTAAAACGCAAAGAAGCATTGAAAAGTATAGGCATCTGCAACACTAAAAATATTTTTTGGCGCACGGAGTGTTTGTCCAGCTCTTCTGTGGGGATATTGTTGTATCTGAGTTCGCCGGATGTTTTTTCATAAAAACCGGCAATAATCTGAGCAAGGGTTGTTTTGCCGCTGCCGCTTGCACCGATAAGCGCTGTTTTTGAACCGTATTTGACATCAAAAGTTATCTCTTTAAGAATGAACTTATCACTTGAGGCATAACTGAAGCATATATTTTTCAAAGAAATATCAACGCTCTTTGTTGTAAGTTTTTTCTCCCCGCTCGTTTCTGTTTTGAGTGTTAGGACTTTGTTGATACGCTCTAAAGCAGCTTTGGCGGAGGCATAACTGTACTGCATGGAGAGGATGTCCTGGACTGGTGTCATGATAAACCAGATGTAGCCAAACATGGCAAACATCATACCGATACTCAGATCACTGTAGGCTACAAGCAAAAGTCCTGAAGCGCGAATGAGTTCAAAAACACTTAAAAAGATTGTATAAGAGAGTTTTTCATAGGCGACACTTTTAAAGCTGAATTCATTGGAAGTATCCTGAATTTTTTTTGCCTGTTCTATCGCTTTGCCAAAAAAATGCTGTTCTTTGTTACTGGCCTTTATCTGCCCGAACAGATCAAGCGTTTCGCCGACATTTTCCTGAAATTCTGCAATTGCCTGGTTCTCTTCTTTTTTGAGTTCTCCCACGCGTGCGGACATTTTCTTGCTGACAAACATGATAAGCGGCTGCACAAAAAGTATGAGTATGCCCAAAACAGGATTGATAACAATCATCACGATACCGACGGCAAGAAGGGTTAAAACAGAGGCAACAAAACGTGAAGCACTGCTCATAATAAATGCATCAAGGGTATTGATGTCGGTGATAAGATTTGCCGTAATAGCACCGCTTCCAAGGGTCTCATAGGCATTCATGGAAGTTTTTTGGAGATGTTTTAAAAGACGTGAACGTATCATAAAAGTGACATATTTTGATATTTGCGTAAATATTTTTGTACTGATAACACCTAGAAAATAGTATAAAAAACGTAAAAATATAACGGCAAAGGCAACAAGTGCTATGTAATAAAAAGCAGAACCGCTCCCTAAAAATTTGTCAATAGTTGGAACAATATACTCCGGCTTGTGCAGCAGGACTTCATCTACCATGACCGGCAGCATCAAAGGAATGGGAACACTGACGATGATAGCCAAAATGGTCAAAATCTGCCCGTTTATCAGAGAAGATTTTTTATGCAGCGCTAATGCAAAGATGGATTTTATAGTGACAGGTTTTTGATTCATAAAAGAATTATATCTCAAAAAAGCAGACTCTAAAGTTAACTTTTTTATGTTTTTAGATATTTCAGGTATAATATATTGTGAAAAAATAGATAAGGACAGGTTATGAAGAAAATATTATTGGCAGTTGTCTTTGCCGGCTTACATGTAATGGTGCTTAACGGGGATGATATTACACAAAAGCATATTCAGCAACAGATACAAAAAGAACAAAAATATGCAAAAGAGCAGAGGTTTTATCAGGGAAAAGATTATAATCTCTCAGCAGTGGAAGTGGACCCAAGTGATTTGGATGCAATCCCTACCATTGAACCGGAAAATGATTTTGATATGACGGATGTCTACAGAGATGATATTTAATGGGGATATTTTGAAAATAGACGGATTTTATAGCTGAATAAGTTCTTTTTAAGCAATAATATTAAATAATTCTTAAAAGATAATATTTTTCTATTAATGAAAGTATGCTCTTTACTAAAAAAAGGATTCTCCGTGAAGAAAATGATTTTTTCATTATCAGTTGTTATATCATCCCTCTATGCTTCAGACACTCTCCTGTTAGAACAGGCAAAACAAAATTTTGCGCCATTGCCAAAAACATTTCCTTCTGCGCAATATACCATGACGCCGGAAAAAATCAGACTTGGAAAGATGCTTTTTCATGAAAAAAGAGTTTCTATAGACGGAACAACGAGTTGTGCCAAATGCCATCCGTTTAGTTATTACGGAGCAGATAATCTTGAAAAATCAAGAGGGAATTTTGGGAAACTGAATCCAAGAAATGCACCAACGGTCCTCAATGCTGCAGGTCAGGTTTCTCAGCATTGGCGCGGAGACAGAAAAGATGTTGAAGAGCAGGCAAGAAAGGCATTGCTCGGAAAAGGTTCTTTTGGCGCACCTTCTAACGAGTGGGTGGAAAAGAAGCTGCAAAGTATTGAACAATACCGTATTTTGTTTAAAAAAGCATTTCCAAATGATACGAAGCCGATAAGCGTTGCCAATTATGCAAAGGCGATTGGAGCATGGGAGCGCACACTTTCAACACCTTCACGGTTTGACGAATTTTTAGAGGGCAAAACAAATGCTTTGACACAAAAAGAAAAAACGGGGCTTAAAACATTTATAAAAACAGGCTGTGCCTCTTGTCATTCAGGAGCACTGCTTGGCGGTACAATGCTGCAAAAATTTGGAGTTGTTGCGCCTTACTGGGAGTATACCAAAAGCAAGAAGATTGATGAAGGTCGCTACAATGTCACGAAAAAAGAAGAAGACAAATATCTCTTTAAGGTACCGCAACTTAGAAATGTTGCAATGACTTCCCCTTATTTTCATGATGGCAGTGTTGCATCATTGCAAGAAGCTGTAAAAATAATGGCAAAGGTGCAGTTAGGGGTAGATTTATCGCAAGAGGAAACAGAAAGTATTTATCTGTTTTTACAATCTTTAACCGGGAAATTATCGCAAGATATAGTGACTGTGCCTATTTTACCGGAGACAAATTAAAACACAGAAGCCATTATATATTGGCTTCTATGGCTCTGGCAATACGAAGGATGGTTTCATCCTTTCCGATGACAGACATAACGACATCAAGTCCCGGACCGCTCATTTTACCCAGCAGTGCCACACGAAGCGGATTGCCGATTTTTCCAAAACCGATTTCCATCTCATTGATAAGGGCTTCCATCACATGATGATAGTCACTTGGCAGGTGCAGCTCTTTTGCTTCATCAAGTTTGTTTGCAAAATGTTCAAGAATTTCAATCGCATTGCCTTTAAAGGCTTTTTTGACCGCTTTTTCATCATATGACTGCGGTGTTGTCACTATCTCATTGATAAGCGTTGCCAGCTCTTTGAGGGTTTTTGCCCGTTCTTTAAGGGCGTCAAGCAAAATCTCTTTTTTATCGTGTGAACTTAGTACCACGCCAAAATCAGCGAGCAGTTCCGTCAGTTCTTCATTAGGTGTGTTTTTAATGTAGTGGGCATTGAGCCAGTCGAGTTTTTCCGTATTGTAAATGGAGGCTGATTTGTTGATGTCTTTTGGATCAAACAGCTCTTTCATCTCATCCATAGAAAAAATCTCCTGATCTCCGTGGCTCCAGCCAAGACGCACAAGAAAGTTAAGCAGTGCCTGTGGTAAATATCCCATCTCTTTGTATGCCATGACATCTGTCGCACCGTCACGTTTTGAGAGTTTTTTGCCCTGCGCGTTGTGAATCATAGGGACATGGTAAAATTTCGGAACATCAAATCCGAGCGCTTCATAAACGACGATTTGTTTAGGAGTGTTTGAGAGGTGGTCGTCTCCGCGAATTACTTCATTGATACCCATCAAAGCATCGTCTATTGCCACGACAAAGTTATAGGTAGGACTTCCGTCTGCACGGGCAATGACAAAATCATCCAAAATATCTTCTGCCTGAAACGAGATATCGCCTTTGACACCGTCATGCACGACTATTTCACCGCTTAGAGGTGCTTTGATGCGGATGACAGGATCAACACCTTCGGGAGGAGTTCCGCAAAAGTCACGGTATCTGCCATCATATTTTGTCCGTTCTTTGTTTGCCATTTGTTGCTCACGCAAAGCATTAAGTTCCTCTTTGCTCATATAGCATTTGTAGGCTTTGCCCTCATCAAGCAGCTGCTGTATGTATTTTTTGTAAATATCTTCACGTTTGCTTTGGTAGGTGATTTCTCCGTCTGCTTCAAGTCCAAGCCATTCAAATGCTTTTAAAATGGCTTCTGTTGCCTCTTGAGAATTTCTTGCTTTGTCGGTATCTTCAATGCGAAGAAGAAACTTTCCCTTGTTCTTTCTTGCCCACAGATAAGAAAAAAGAGCCGTGCGTAAACCGCCAATATGCAGATAGCCTGTAGGAGATGGAGCAAAACGAGTAACAACCATGATATACCTCTTGTGTTAGTGTTCACTTCTTATGTAAACTTAGCGTGAGGCTCAGACTGGCAAGGAGAATTTGCCCTCTAAGTTAAGGTTACATAAGAAGTTTCTTGCAATTTTAGGCAATTGTTGGTTAAAGGCTGGTAAAATACTCTATTAAAATTAACAAAATGGATTTTTATGTTTAAATTACTCGTATTACTTATGCTTGCAAGCTTAGTAAATGCAGAAGTCTATGATGGTGTCGCAATTGTTGTAGAAGATAAAGCAATTACTCTGCTTGATATTGAAAAAGAGATGCAGCAGGCGCATATAGATGCAAAAAAAGCGTCCGACATCCTTATTCGTAAAAAACTTGAAGCCCTTGAAATTGCCAAAAGAGATATTTCGGTTTCAAGTACGGAAGTGTATGATGATATTAAAAAAATGGCTGAAGCAAACGGATTGACAATCAGTCAGTTGTATGATGCTGTGAGAGAACAAAGTGGCTTGAGTTCTACCGAGTTCAAAGAAAAAATAAAACAAAAACTTTTAAGCCAAAAGCTTTATGTTGCCATTGCAATGTCATCACTCTCCGAACCGACTGACGAAGAGATAAAAGAGTATTACGAGCTGCACAAAAAGCAGTTTAACCATCCCGAATCTTTTTCTGTCATCATAAACGAATCAAAAGACAAAAGCCGACTGCAGGAAAAAGTAGACAATCCAATGTTTTATGCACCCGATATCAAGACACAGGAGCAGGTATTGCCTTACAATAAAATTCCACCACAGCTTGCGGCAATCTTGGAAAAAACACCCCCAGACCATTTCACTCCGGTTTTGCCTGACGGCAGAGGCGGTTTTATGTGTTGTTATGTAAAGTCGACAACAAAATCAAAAAAAGTGGATCTGAAAAAGCTGAAACCGCAGATCATCAATGCGATTATGGCAGAAAAACGTGAAGCGGTTTTGAGTGACTATTTTGCACGGCTTCGTGACAATGCAGATATCAACATTATCAGACTGCCCAAATAAACTATGCTCAGCGATAAAAATTTTATAAACATAGCTTCAGAAATAGCCTCAGCATCCAAATGCGTTTCAAAACAGGTCGGTGCTGTCATTGTCAAAGACGGACGCATCTTAAGCACAGGCTACAACGGAACGCCTGCAGGCTATACGAACTGCTGTGATCACTGGAACGACGAATACACCAAAGAGCACCATGAGTGGAGCAAGACATACGAAATTCATGCAGAGATGAACGCGATTATCTGGGCGGCGAGAAAGGGCATCTCCATTGAGGGCGGAACAATTTACGTCACTTTGGAACCTTGCAGCGAATGCAGCAAAAATCTTATTGCCAGTGGCATCAAACGCATTGTATATGCCAAAGAGTATGAACATACTCACTCCAAAACCATCTCAAAGTTTTTGGAAGATAACGGAGTGAGCATAGAGCAGTTAGCTCTTTAAAAACTCTTTTGCTTTAGAAATAGGAAGACAATTGCCATGCCTTGCGGGTATTTATTGGTGAACTTAGTTGTTATATCTAAGCTACTTAAGAAAATTTATCATTGTTTTTCGAAAATAGATTTTAAATTTAATAGAAAAGCATCTATTATTTTGTTAGAATAGTAGTATATGCTTAAAATGGAGTTCATTATGCTAACCTTAAAACAAGAACAACTATTTGAAGAAATAGACATTTTACCGATAGATTTAAAAACTAAAATTGTTGATAAGTTACTGGCAAGTATCACACCTTCAAATGCTGCAATAGATTCTTTATGGATTAAAGAGGTAAATAGACGTAGAGATGAGATAGAAACCAATCAAGTTTCACATGTTAACGGGGATGAAGTTTTTAAAAAAATTTTTCAAAGATTAAACGCATAGTATGATATATTTTTTTCATCCTGATGCAGAAGCTGAACTTAATGCTTCAGTAAATTATTATGAAGAATGTCAAACTCATTTGGGTTTAGAGTTTGCACATGAAATTTACAAAACAATCCAAAGAATTATAGAATTTCCAGATGCTTGGCAAAAGCTTGATAAAGATATTCGAAGATGTTTAACAAATCGCTTTCCCTTTGGTGTAGTTTACTATCAAAAAGATGATGAAATAATAATTTTAGCAGTTATGCAACTTCAAAGAAAACCTAACTATTGGAAATCAAGAAAGACATAGAAATTCCACCCTTGTACGTAAATCTCCACTTTTAGGGTGTAAAGTAACAAAGATATAACAAAAATGAGGAGACTAAGAGTTGATTCTATCAAGTAGGAGCGAACAAGTATCCATGAAAACTCATTTTCAAAGATGGCAATCACGCACTCGCGCTCCCTGTTAGCATCCTCAAAAATTTTATTTTACACAATTTAAGTTGAGAGTCTTTTTTAGATTACAAAACTAACTGTGCTTAAATGTCAGCAAAACATACGAGCCAAATGAATGATAAAAGAGTAAGCATAGAGCAGTTAGCTCTTTAAAAACTCTTTTGCTTTTTCTGGCGGACGGGCGATGATTGCCTCTTTGTCATCTTTTATAATTATCGGACGTTCTATCAGTTTTGGGTGTTCTGCCATTGCCGCAATAAGTTTTTCCTCATCTTTTTCATTTTGCAAATCAAGCTCTTTGTAAATTGCTTCTTTTGTGCGCATCATCTCTCTTGCACTTTGGAGTCCGAGCATTTTTATAATGTTTTTGAGTTGTGCGGCACTCGGACGTTCGTCAAGATACTTGACAACATCGGCAGCAATACCGTTTTCTTCTAATATTTTAAGCGCCTCTCTTGATTTTGAACATCTCGGATTGTGTAAAATAGTGTATTTACTCATTCTCTTTCCTTTTTTTTAGTAGAATTTTACACTATAATAGTTGCAATTGATTAATAAAGAGGGCTTTGGAATGAAATATAAAAACAAATCATTAAAACTTGCCGAGTTTGCAAGAGAGTTGTTGACAAAACATTCTCTTGAAGATGGTCTGCCTCTGATTGCAAAATATGTCAAAGATGTCATAGGTGCTGAGCGGTGTTCTATATTTATATATGATGCTGCTGCAAATGAGGTGTGGACAACCCTGGCGGATGAAGTTAAAAAAATAACACTTCGTGCAGATAAAGGGTTGGTGGGGTATACACTCAAGGCAAAGAAACCTGTTGTAGCAAATGATGCCTATGCCCATCCGGAGTTTTTGCCCGAAATTGATTCGGCGACAGGTTATATTACAAAAAATATCATAACAGCACCAATATTCAGCTCCAAAAGAGAGATTATCGGGGTGATGGAACTTTTAAACAAAGAAGAAGGATTTGATGAAGAAGATGTCCGTTTTATGATATTTTTTGCACATTATGTCAGCGGATTTTTAGAACTGCTGCATACGTATTTAGATCAAGAAAAGAGAGTGGATTAATATGAAACAATTAAAGAGAATTGCCGAATTCGGTAAAAAACTGATGACAACTAATGTGATTGATGATGCAATTGTTTTGATAAGTGATGAGGCAAAATCTCTTGCAGAGGCACAAAGATGTTCTATATTTATTGTGGACAGTGATGATGAGATACTCTGGACGACACACAGTGACGGAATGGGAAAAATCGTTGTTAGTGCGGATGCGGGGATAGTTGGCGCCACATATAAAAGCAAGACACCGCAGATAGTGAACAAACCTTATGAAGACGAGCGGTTTTTACAGCACATAGATAAAAAAAGCGGCTATCTGACCGAAAACATGCTGACAGTTCCTGTATTTGATTCAAAGAGAAATGTAATGGGCGTGATGCAGCTGCTTAACAAAGAAACAGACTTTACCCCGCAGGATCTGGAGACACTCACTTTTTTTGCCAATTATGTGAGTGGAAGCCTGGAACTTGTACTGATAACACAGATACAAGGCGGGGAATAAACACCTTGTATTTTCTCAACATTGCATTGTAATATTGAGAACTTTGTGTGCTTTACTGATAAGTTCGTGATTTGTTTTCAAGTTCAATTTCAAGTGATAAAACCGGTGGATAAAAGCTAAGCGTTTGCGCAACATCTTTTGCATCTATTTCTGCTTCAAGTTTTTTAAAAATTTCGACAGTCTCCTCAAACCCTTTTGTAATCGGCATATCTGCCACCCAGATAACATCACGACCATTGTATTTTGCATTTTTTTGAGCGATTATGAGCATATCATATAACTTCTGTTCCACTATATCTGTGACCTCTTTCGCATGTCCTTTATGAATATCCAAAGATGCACTTTTTCTAAAAATCTCTTGTAATTTTGTAAATCCTACTACTGCCATTTCTGACTCCTTTTGTTTTTTTGTTTAAGGTGAAGGAATTATGACAGCTTTTGATTTTTTTTAATGCCACCTATGTAGCAAATTATTCAGTTTTTAGTAAAGTGTGAGCATCATAGGCTAATCGAATGACGCCGACGGCATAGTTTGACGAGTTGTTGTAACGCATAATTTTTTGTACATATTTTCTCATATACTGCAGGTGCTTTTTGCCTTTGCTGAAACATTGGTATGCTTTGCCGCTTTTGCTGCTTCTCTCATAGCAAAACGATGCATTGTCGTATTTGTAGGCATAGGCGTACCACTCTTGTTCTGTTTTTGGAATATCGGGCATTTTTTTCCAGTCAATGAGTGTGTCAAATTTTGCCTTTACATGTAAGAACTTCGCAGCAGAGAGGATGGCGTCTTCCATTTTACTCAAGTCTGCGACTTTGCCTTTGTAGCTGTCTGTGTAGATAAAACTGTTTGGCATAAACTGCGGGATGCCGACAGCTCCGGCGTAGGAGCTTGGAAGGTTGCATTGTTCGGGTTTGACACCTTTTTTGTAGCAGTGTTCAATAATGGAAGCCATATTTGTTTTGCCCATTTTTAAGAGCCACTTGTTTCGGTGGGTATTGGGTTTTGTGCGTGTTACGATAGTGTTGAAAACAATGAAGGCATCATGTGTCGGTTTTATTTTGCCGAGTTTTGTCTCTTTGAGCAAAATGGCGGCAATGATTTCACGGTTGACATGATATTTATTTTCGGCATAGTCGTAAACATCTTTGTATTTTTGAAGATTTTTTACCATTTTTGGAACATATTTTATCAGTACATTGTTTGCCTGTTTCTCTTTTTCTTTATGGTATTTTATTTTTGAAGGCTGTATGTATTTCCAGGTTATTTCATCATACTTTTGTGTTTTAAAATAGGAGAGTAGAAATTGGTTGGCATATTTGTAACTGACGCCGTGTTTGACGACTTTTTTGCAAATATCTTCATAATGTCTGTTTGTAAAATTGCAGTTGTCATATTTTGCAAAGAGTGTATTGCTTAACAAAAGTAAAAATATCAGTTTAGTTTTCATTGATTTCTTGAAGCCTTTGTGGTGTGCCTATATCATGCCACATTTTGTTAAATACTTCGCCACTGACAAGATTTTTGTCGATATTTTTTCTCAAAAGCGGAGCGAGCGGGCTTTTTTGTAACGCTTCGTTTTCAAAGAGTTTCGGATGGTAGTAGCCTATGCCGGAAAAGGTGTACATTGTTTTGTCTTTATTTGTTACAAGTCCGTTTTGGAGTCCAAAGTCTCCTGTTGGATTGTGTACAGGATTGGGTACTAAAACAAGATGGGCAAGCACGTCGGTGAGTTTGAAGTTCGGATTGAATCCATATGCGCAGAATATATCACCGTTGACAAGCAAAAAAGGCGCATCTCCTAAAAGCGGCAGTGCTTTTTTGATACCGCCGGCACTCTCGAGGGCTCCGCTGTTTTGTTCATCGGAGTAGTGAATTTTGACATGCCACCGTGAGCCGTCTCCGAGGTACTCTTTGATTTTATAGCCAAGATGGGCAATATTGATAATGATCTCCTCAAAACCGTTTTGAGCCAGCTTTTCAATATGCCACTCTATCAGCGCCTTTCCCTTTACATGTAACAAGGGCTTTGGCAGAGTATCGCTCAAAGGACGCATGCGCTCACCCCGACCTGCCGCAAGTATCATCGCTTTCATCATATGCTCTCCTTTTTTATGGGTTTTAACCTGGCTATTCGTCTTGAAAGACACAAAGCCCGCGCTACAGAAAAAAATTTAGTTTTTTTCTAAGTCATGCTTTAGCATAGAAAGTACGGGTTCCGGGAAAATCATTTAACTTAATGGAACCCAGACTTCAGTCTGGGCTGAGTTTCCGTAAAAGTTTCCCAAACTCTTTTGTCTCATCATATCGTAAAGCTGTTTCAATAACATAACGCAGTGTCAGCGGAATATCTTTTACATATCCCTCCTTACCGTCACGCAAATGCAGACGCGAAAAAATCCCCAACACCTTTATATGCCGCTGCAATCCCATAAAATCAAACCACTTTAAAAACTCTTCACTGTTTACATGTAAACCCTTTTTACGGGCAAATAAAAGTGCCAGCGCCTCGATCTCTTTGCGTTCAAAAGAAATATAACAGTCTTTTAACAGCGAAACCAGATCATAGGTAAGTGCCCCGCTCATGGCATCCTGATAATCAATTATACCGAGTTCATTTTTGCTTGTGAGCATAATATTTCGCGAGTGAAAATCACGATGTACAAAAATGTTTTGCGGCTGAGACAATACAACGCCGGATATCGCCTCAAGGGTAGAAGATATCAGCCTCTTTTGTTCTTTGTTTACATGTAAAGCAAGCTTTTTTTCCAGATACCACTCTTGCATTAAATCCATCTCTGTATGGAGAAATTTTTTGTCATACAGCGGCAGGTTTTTCGTATCGGCACTTTGCATTTGTATTATTGCATCAATGGCTTTTTCATACAGGCTTTTAAAGTTTTCACGCTTGAGTACATCCAGCAGATTTGTAGAGCCGAAATCTTCCAGAATCAAATACCCGAGCGAGAGATTTTGCGAAAGAATTTTCGGTGCTTTGACCTTTACATGTAAGAGCCTTGCCGTGATGTTTACAAAGGGTGACAAAGAGTGTTTTTCCAAAGAGGCATCCATCAAAATAACAGAATGATTTTTATGTGAAAGCCGATAATATTTTCTAAAACTTGCATCAGCCGAGGCAACTGCGATGGCATACTCTTTATAGGGAGTGGTTTGCAACCAGGCTTTAATCTGCTGCATAAATAGCTCCTGCTATGGAATCTTTTTGGGCACCGGTAACTTTGGCGAGGGCAAGCGGCTCTTTGTGCAGGCGTTTTTTTGCAAACCAGGCAAATGCCATGGCTTCTAAAAAATCACTGCTGATCCCGAGGGCATCGCTTGCAATCACTTTGGCATGGCACAGATTTGAGAGCCGTTGCATCAAAAAGCTGTTTTTTACGCCGCCGCCGCAAATTATGAGCTGTGTCGCCTGTGTGGCATTGACGTCATTGGCAATGGAGCGGGCGGTAAGCTCGAGCAGAGTTCTTTGTATCTGTGCATCGGATAAATATGCAAAATCTTGCAGCTGTTTTTCAAGCCATGCGGCATTAAAATACTCTCTGCCTGTACTTTTTGGCGGTTTTTGTCTGAAATAGGCATCGTCAAGCATTGTTTTGAGCAGTTCTTCATCTGCTTCGCCGCTTTTTGCAAATGCTCCTGCTGCATCATAGCTTTTATGCTGAGTTTTTTGTATCCACACATCCATCAAAACATTCCCGCAACCGACATCCCAACCGCCAAAAGTATCAAAAAGCAAAGAGATGTTTGCCATCCCTCCGATGTTGACAACTGCCGTATGCTCTTGTGTAGTGGCAAATAAAAACTGATGAAAAAGAGGGGCAAAAGGCGCTCCCTGACCGCCGTTTGCTATGTCTTTGCCTCTAAAATCCGCCACAGTCGTGATGCCTGTCTTGGCTGCAACGATGTTTGCGTTGCCTAGCTGCATGGAAAAAGGATACAAAGAATCAGGTTCGTGCCAAAGTGTCTGTCCGTGCAGACCGACGGCAACTATACTCTTTAGATGTAAAGCATTGCTTTTTATAAAATCATTGATACTCTCTGCAAAAAGAAGCCCGAGTCTGCTGTCGCATTCTCCGATTTGTCTTAAAGTGGCAGAATTGGCTGTAAGTTTGAGAACTTCTTCTTTTAATTCGTCTGGAAAAGGATACTCCTGTGCCGCAAGGAGTTTGCAGTTTGCAGTATCTATTTCACACAGAGCAATGTCAATGCCGTCAAGACTTGTCCCGCTCATAACACCGATGTAGAGTTCTTTTTTTATCATGTTTTTCCTGTTTCTTTTGATTATTATATCTATTTAGTAATAATTTTTTGTAACCTGGGCTCTAGTTTTGAAAGACACAAAGCCCGCACTACAGAAAAAATTTAGTTTTTTTCCAAGTCATGCTTTAGCATAGAAAGTACGTGTTCCAAAAAAAGCAAAAGAAACGAAAAAAAAGTTTCAATACCATTAGGCTCTCAACGGCTTTTTCGGAACCCGTACTTCAGTGCGGGCTCAAAGTATTAAAATGCTAGCAACAGCCGGACTGAAGTACCGGTTCCAAGACGATAGCAAGCTTTTGCTTAAGCTAATGGTTTATCCTTTTAGTTTGGGCTGTATTGCTTGCGAGATTTGTCTGCGAAGTCCCTGTCTGCATAATCAAAAAAGCAACCAAGGTTCCTAAAACCATCTGCCAGGCAAATCCTATATGAACGCCAAATATATAGGGCTGTAAGGCTAATACACTCACAAAGCCTCCGACAAGGGCAAAGGGAACGGTTGCGGCACTTCCTCTTGTTGTAAAAACCGCCGAGAAAAATACACCTAAAAGTCCGGTGTAGGCAAAGGTCATGACACCCAGGGCAAAACTTACCAGTGAAAGTTCACTTTCTCTTTGCCAAAAATAACTTACAATTGCCATAAAAAAGAGAATAAATGCAAAGATAAGTACGGCTTTTCGGGAAGCTTTTAAAAAATGTATTTCTTTCGTATGGGGATCTTTTTGCAATTTCCACGGTCGGTACAAATCTTCAACGGCGACAGAAGCCATGGCACCCAAAACAGAGTTTGTGCTTGAAAGTGCTGCGGCAATGGCACCGACTGTTACAAGCCCTCTCAGTCCTGAGGGCATTTCATTGAGGATATAATACATAAAAACGGTAATGCTCTCGCCTTGAAAATTCTGACTTACCGTATCTGTCTGGTAATGTACAAAAAGCAGTGCTCCGATGCCAAGAAAAAGCATGACAATTGGAATAGTCAAAACAATGGAGAGAATGAGTGACTGTGCAGCTTCGTTTTTGTTTTTACAGCTGAGTACGCGCTGGGTCATGTCCTGATCAAGCCCGAAAGCGGCTATGTTTAAAAGCAGCCAGCCGCTAAAAAGTGCCATAATGCTGAACTTCCCGTCAAGTGAATTATCTATTACATGTAACTTGTTATGTGCTTGCAGGACTGCTAAAATATCTACATTGTGCAAAGAGAGATACAAATACCAAAAAACCAAAATGCCGGCACCGACATAGGTAAGGGCTTGAATGATATCACTGAAGATGATGGACTTGATACCGCCGAAGTAAGTGTAGGATAAAGCGCCTGCAATTAAAAGAGTGATGGCAACAAGCATATGAAAAAAGCCGATATCCAAAAAAAGTATCATACTCACAGCCAGTGCGCCGATGTAGAGCCGTGCCCCGCTTGCCATAATGCGTCCAAGCAAAAACATGATGCCTGCCTGCTTTTTGGCACGTTCGCCGTAGCGTGTTTGTAAAAGTTCATAGACGGTGACAACTTTGTATTTGTAAAATTTCGGGACAAAAACAATGCTGATAAAGATAACAGCCACCAGCGCAGAAAAGTAAAAACCTATAAAGGTAAAATCATGGACATAGGCAAACTCCGGAACACCCAAAAAGGTTGCAGCAGACTGAGAAGTTGCTACGATAGAGACAGCAACGGCGAGCATAGGCATGGTGTTTGCACTGACAAAATAATCCCTTGAGGAACTGATTTTGAATTGAGAAAAAAGGTAGGAACTGATGGCAAGTATAAGAAAATAAGAGGCAAAAACAAACCAGTCAAGAGAGGAAAAGCCGTTATTCATCCGCGCCTCTGAGGTGCAAAGTATGCAGCCCTTGTCTGACTTTATGCATAAACTCTGCTCCGGGATCTGCTTTTTGTGTTCTGTAGTTTGCATCATGTTCCAGCCAGAGGGGATTGTTTTGCATTTTTGTGTATTCGTAATGCCCGATGAGGTAGGTAATGTCAGGATATTGTTGTTTGAGATATTTTACAAGGGCAATGTTTGCACGTACCTGCGCAGGGGTTAAATCCTCTTTTTTGTTTGCCTCACCGCCGACGTTTTCTATGCCTATACTTGAGTAGTTGAGTCCGATGACATGGCGTGCCATAACATCATCTGGCATCAGCTGGTAAATTGTTCCGTCTCGGTCCACCAAATAGTGTGCCGAGACATTCAAAGCAGAAGCTTTGGCTATATCTTTTCTGTCACTAAGAAGTTTTTGCGGGTAGAGTCTGGCAAAACTTTTGTTAAGATCCATAACGGCAGTCCAGTGCAGAACAATTATTTTTGGCTTTATTTTTATCTCCTTTACATGTAAGCCGTAATGTTTTTGAATATATGCCCGCGTTAATGCTTTACGCTCTTTTTCAAATATGACAGGCTTTTGTACAAGTCTGTTTTTGAAATGCAGATTTGTGATTCGTGCATTGGATGCTATAATTTTGCTGAGCGGAATCTTTTTATTTTTGACCTGCTTGAAAATAGTCTCAACTATCTCTTGCGTCGAATTGTGTGCAAGCTGATTGCCAAAGAGTAAAATATTCACCCCTGCATTGATTGCCAGAGTCAGGGCATCTTTGAGTGAATAATTTGCAGAGATAGCCTTCATCTGCATATCATCACTGATGATGACGCCCTGAAAGTGCAATCTGTTGCGTAAAAGTTCTGTATTTATTTTATAAGAGAGTGTTGCCGGATATTTGTCATCCAAATGTGCATTAAAGACATGTGCAGTCATAATGGCATCTGCCTTATGGGCTTTGATGAGGATTTTATAAGGCTCCAGTTCTTTTTTGCTCCAGGTATTTGTGATGTCAACAAACCCTTTATGGGAATCTCCGAGTGAGGAACCGTGCCCGGGAAAATGTTTTAAAACAGAAAGGACATTGTGGCGTGTCTGGGCGTCTATCATTGTCTGTGCATATTTTGCAACCTCTTTGGGATCGCTTCCGTAAGAACGCTCCAAGCCTACTATGACTTTGTTGTCTGGGTTGGTGCTTAAATCGAGTACGGGGGCAAAATTTACATTGATACCGCTGTTTTGGAGCATTTGAGCCTGAGCCTTGTAAATTTGCTGTGCTGTTTGCAAAGGCATACATGAAACAGCAGCAGCAGAGGGGATTTTGACAAAGCCGTATTGTGGTTTGAGCCTGCTGACCTTGCCGCCTTCCTGGTCGACGGCTATAAAAAGTGGTTTGTGTGCAAAATATTGTAAATGCTGGGTAAGTTTTTTCAGCTGATAGGGTGAGAGGATATTTTTAACTCTTTGTTTGTCTGTATAAAACCGGTCAAAAAGAATCACGCCGCCCAAATCATACTTTTGTATATCTGAAACTATTTGGGACGTCGCTTCTACATAACTTTCATCAAAGCCGACAATCAGCATGCGCCCTATCATTTTTTTGAGTTGCGTATCTGTAGGCACTGTGGCATGAAGCGTTATGTAGAGACTTAAAAAAAGTAAAAAGATGCGCATTATAAGTAATCCTGATTTAGATATGCTTTTGCAATACTCTATTTATATCATGAATAACATTAAACAAAAGTGATTTTGTATTTTCTTTTGTAATGGTGTGTGGTGCAAAATGGTCGCTGACAACTTTTAGAATATGAAATTTTTCAATGGCAGGGTTGTGAACAACCGCCTCATAAAAACCAAAACTTTCCATATCAACGGGTGTTTCGTGTTGTATTGCGGCTGCTTCGTCTTTACATGTAAGCGTATGTTTGTCAGAGCAAAAGGGATAAACGGTATTGTGATAGACTACAGTACCTATTTCTAAAAGTTCTCCGATTTTATGCTGCTTTGGTGCACCGCAGATACCGACATTGAGATAAATGTCTTCTTTTGTAATGTCAAAATTGTCAATCAGCGTCTGCGTCGCAAGTCTGGCATTGTCAACCCCGATACCGCTGATAATGAGTCTGATATCTGTGTTTGTAAAAAGTGTATAGTTTTGCAGTTTGTTTTTTTTGAGTCTGTATTTGTCAACGAAGGCCTGAGCTTCAGGTTTGAGAGCGGTTACTATGTAGAGCATAGTTTTTCTTTTTTATTTTTTAAGCCTAAACTATACAATAGGAATTTCTAAAATTTGTCTATGCTTGTGATGAAGGAGCGTTTAATAAAAATTTAAAGCTACCTAATTGGTAGTGTAAATTTTTAATGAATGTTACTTTGTTACAATGATAGATGAAGTTTTTAATTCTCTATTATATAGTTTAGGCTTTAGGTGCCTCTCTCCAGATGGCTGCGGCACATAGCGTACTAAGGCGTGCTGCTGTATTCCTACCCTGACACATTACCTCAGTGCACCATTGCACAGGTCTAAAGAGAAGCGGTGAAATTATAGCAGATTTTTCTTAATCTTCTCTATATTTTGAAATGCCGCAGGGCTGATTTGGTGTTGGCGGGTGCTCTTTTAGGTAGGTTAAATCTTCTAAAGTCTGGTCAAGTACCCGTTTTTGCTGCAAAATCGGCAGCATCAGATTGTCTTTTTCATTGAGCGGAATACTCCAGTCGAGTAAAATCTTTTGTACTTCGTCATCGAGTTCTTTGAGGGCATTTTTTATATGTTTTATGGAATTATCTATCATCATGGCAGAAGTATAGCAAAATTTTAGAAAAGTTTGGGTATAATTGCACTTCCAAAATTTTACGAAAAGGATTATCGATGCCAAAAATGAAATCGGTAAAAGGCGCTGTAAAGCGTTTTAAAGTGAAGAAGAACGGTCAGATCAAACGCGGAACAGCGTTTAGAAGCCATATTCTTACAAAGCAGGATGCAAAAACTCGTCGTAAGCAACATGCTCCAAAAGTAGTTGCCAAGTCAGATGCAAAAAACATTAAGGAAATGATCGTTAGCTAGGCTAAGAGTATCATTAATCTCCAATTTTAAGTAATTGGGCAAGACCACCCGAGAGTGGCACCCTGACTACATGTAAAGTAGCTGGGTAAAGAAACAAAAGGAAAGATATGCCAAGAGTTAAAACAGGTGTTGTTCGCAGAAGAAGACACAAAAAAATATTAAAATTAGCGAAAGGTTTTTACAGCGGTCGCCGTAAACACTTCAGAAAAGCTAAAGAGCAGATAGAACGCTCATTAATGTATGCGTTCCGTGACAGAAAGCAGAAAAAACGTGAATTCCGTAAACTATGGATTATCCGTATCAATGCTGCATGTCGTTTAAACGGGATGAACTACTCAACTTTTATGAACGGACTTCACAAGTCTGGTATCGAACTTGATCGTAAAATTCTTGCTGATATGGCAATGAACGATGCGGCTGCATTTACTGCAGTTGTTGAAGCTTCTAAAGCTGCATTGGCAAAATAACCTTCTATTTCAAAAGCCTTCAGGGCTTTTGTTATTACTTACATATTACTTACAATCTTCTCTACGCTATATTTCAAATCTTAAGTCAGTATAATAAAATATTATATTTTTAAACACTCTGAGTTTTTAATATTGATTACACTTATCAGATACTGTTTAATTTTATTGTATATTGAATTTTTTTTTGATATAATCTTTAACTGTAAAAAAAAAGGATTATTTTATGACAATCAAAACAAAATTAGTATCTGTTGTTATAGCGGTTATTATTGTATTGGCATCAGCTATTACCTACGTATCTATTACAAAGTCCAAAGAGGCTATAGATAAGAGTGAATTTGATAAGCTTAGCAGTGTAGAGGTGTCTAAGCATGGGGAAATTGCAAATTATTTTGATTATCTTGGTGGTCTTCTTACTTCTTTGGCAGGGCAAGAAGGAACAAAAGAAGCTTTTGTTTCTTTAGATAATGGTTTTTATAAGCTTGAAAATGAACTGCACCTGGATATAGAAAAAGTAAAAGCTACATTAAAGAAAAATTATAAAAATGAGTATTTGAATGCAGTAAATTATAATGTGCCAAATGCAGCAAAACCCAAACCGCTAGAAGAGTATTTACCGCGTGAAGATGATGCATTGGTTGCACAATATATTTTTATTGTAAAAAATCCTGCGAAATTGGGTGAAAAAAATAAAATGGCTTTTAATCCAAAATATGACAGCAGTTATATGCGCGCCCATAAAAAATACCATACTTCTTTTGATAAGTTTTTAAATTCTTTTAGCCTGTATGATATCTTTTTGGTAAATATGAGAGGAGATGTTGTTTATACAGATTTTAAAGAAAAAGATTTCGCGACAAATCTCAAAAAGGGTGTTTATGCAGATACAGGGCTTGCTAAAGCGTACAAAAAAGCCTTAAGGATGAAAGAAGGTGAAATTGCATTTGATGATTTTTCTCCTTATGAGCCAAGTTACAATTCTCCGGCATCTTTCATAGCAACACCAATTTTTATAAATGGTACCAAAAAAGGTGTCTTGATTTTTCAAATGCCTGTGGATGTTATAAATTCTATTATGCGTTTTAATGATGATTTTGAAAAAGCAGGGTTAGGAAAAAGTGGGGAGTGTTATCTCGTTGGCAGTGATTATTATATGCGAAGTAATTCCAGGTTTCAAAAAGAGATAAAAGATAAAGTAGTACAGGAATTAGGGACTACGATAGGAGTATGGAAAGTAAAAACGCCTTCAACTGAGGCAGTAATAACTGGAGAACGCAAACGCGGGCAATGGATTATAAAAGATTACAGAGGTATTTCGGTTCTTAGCGTTTACGAAGAATTAAGTATTTTTAATGGACAGGGAAAATGGGTAGTTGTGGCTGAGATTGATGAAGCAGAAGCCTTTGCCCCTGCCTACAAGTTAAGAAATTATCTTTTAATTATATCTTTAATTATCATTATTATCTCTGTTGGAATATTACTGTTTATGATCTATAAAATTATTATCAATCCTTTAAATAAAATTGTGCAATATATTCAGCATATATCCAATGGTGAAAATATTGATTTGACAAAAGAGTTGAAAATGAAAGGGGATGATGAAGTTTCGATTATTGCACAAAACCTTTCTCGTGTTATGTCACAGTTAAGAGATTTACTCTCTGAGGTTAAAGTAACATCAGAAGAAAATGCTTCAATTTCACAAGAACTTTCACAAAGGGCTATAAGTGTGGGCAAAAATGTTGAGAGTTCAGTGGCAATAGTAAAAGAAACAACATCAAATGCAAAAGAGATACAAAATGAAATAGCTACGGCAATCACAGAGGCTCAAGAATCGAAAAATGATATTATAAATGCAAATGAAAATTTAGAAATGGCGAAAAACAATATTATTTCTTTAGCATCAAAAATTCAAACAACAGCAGAATCTGAGTCAGATTTAGCACAAAATATGGAGACTCTTTCTCATGATGCGAGTGAAGTGAAAAATGTATTAACTATTATTTCTGATATAGCAGATCAGACAAACTTGCTTGCTTTAAATGCTGCTATAGAAGCAGCACGAGCGGGTGAACATGGACGTGGATTCGCTGTTGTAGCTGATGAAGTCAGAAAACTAGCAGAGAGAACTCAAAAAACACTCTCTGAAATTAATGCTACAATAAATGTTGTTGTCCAGTCTATAATTGATGCTTCAAATAAGATGATTTCCAATTCTGATGAAATTCAGGAGTTGGTAACAATCGCTCAAGATGTGGAAGAAAGAATTAATTCTACTGTCACGACTGTGAATAAGGCGGTGGATGCAAGTGATAGAACGGTTAAAGATTTCGAAGATACAGGTAGAAATGTAGGTGAAATTGTAGGAAAAGTCGAAGAAATTAATGAAATATCATCAACAAATGCGCACAGTGTGGAAGAAATAGCTGCTGCGGCAGAACATCTTAATGTAATGACAGATGAACTTAATATGAAATTAACAACTTTTAAAATTTAATAGAAAAATTGTGAGACCGTTTAAAGTTCTGTGTTAATCTTCCAGGTCCATTTGGGCCTGATTCTCAAAATCACTTCTTTCAACTCTTTTTTATTAAATTTATCTTAGAATGCACAACCTTGTGTTTTTTGGATACTGATTATGACATTACTAGAAAAGCGGAAACGCTGTTTAGCTGTACTTTTTGCAATAAAGATGAAAACAATCCATAGAGCATGCACAAATGATTGAAAACAGTAAAGCAGAAATTTTGCCAAAATTTGAAGAACAGGAATTTGAAAATCTGATAGGTACCATACAGGATAATTTAAAAATCCTTAAATTTGTACTCAACAGTGTGCCGATAGGTATTTTTATATATCAGCCCAATATTGTCTATGCAAACAACTACACACTGCGGCATTTTAAAATAGACGCAAAAGAGCTTTTTTCCTATACTCCAGAGATGCTCCTTGACAAAAGTACCCCGCAGCATGTTCGCAAAGACCTCATAAGCAAAGATACCGGTATCAAAAACTACGAACTGAGATTAAATGTAAAAGGTGTCATTTTAGATGTTATTGCCGTTTCGCAGACTATTGTCTACAAAGGCAAACCGGCAGGTATTATCTGGTTTATAGACAATACAAAGTTTAAAGAGATAAAAGAAGAGTTTTCTGAGTTGCTGCACTATTTGCCGATTGTGGCCTATAAAGTACGTATATTTAAAGACAAAAGTTTTCAGGTAACTGTTTCAAAGGCTATAAAAAAGTTAACAGGTTTTACTTCTAAAGAAGCAGAATCAAATTTATTTTGGTGGCAGGAACATATTTATGAAGCAGACAGAGACAGAATGCTCAAAGCGCAGAAGGCTCTTGTTGCAAACAAGTATATGCAACACCAGTACCGAATAGTATGCAAAGACGGCTCTTATATCTGGATTGATGACAGGCTTGTAAATCTGAATCGCGGTGATATGATTCTAGATATTTTAGGTTTTTGGAATGAAATAACCGTACTGAAACTCCATGAATTTGCAAATCAGGCAATAGCTGAAATCAATCAACATTTTATTACACAAAGCGATGAAGAACGGATCCTGTTTTGTATATGCAAACATTTTGTTGAGAGTGAATTTTGTGAGCAGGTTGTTTTAACACGAAAGTCAGGAAAGAAATACCGTTATCCCGAGAATGATATAAAAGATTTTGTCATGCAAAAACATCTGAAAGTTGCTTATGCAGAAGAGGTTTTAAAAATTGTTTTTTATTTTCAAGCCAAAATAACAAAACCGGAAGTTTTTGAAGGTATTTTGAATATGTTTAAAAACAATGTGGAAACCGGGCTGAAGGCTCTTAGGGATGCAAGAAAACTGAATTATCTGACCTACCATGAGTTTCTTTGCGATTATCCTAATGATAACGCGCTTAGAAAAAAACTAAAAAAGTATAAAGAGCCTTTTGCTCTGCTGATTATCAATATACGTTCTTTTTCAAATATTAACCTTCTGTATGGCTTTTCATTCGGAAATAAAGTACTTTGTGCGGTGGCGGATATAATGAAGGAGAGTTTGGCAGTCACCGACTCTGTTTATCATCTTGCAGGTGATAAATTTTGTCTTTTTATTAAAGATGTGAACCAGCTCAAAAAAATTGCCAAGAAAATAGCCAACCAGTGTGCACATAGTATTTTTGTCAAGCAAAGGCACATTCCCGTCAGTTGCAGATTCGGCATAGCAAAATACCCTCAAGACAGCGAAAACAGCTTAGAAGTAAGAGATTTAGCGATGACGGCACTCTCTTATGCAAGCAAACACAAACAAGAGATAGCAGTATATGAGCCTAAAATGAAAGAGACGTTAAGTACATACATTGAGACGGAAACAGTACTCATTGATGCAATAGAAAATAATGCCTTTGTGCTGCATTATCAGCCTGTAACAGATGTAAAAACAGAAAAAATTCTGCACTGTGAAGCACTTATCAGGCTTAAAGATAAAAACAATAAGCAGATAGTGCCGGAGTATATGATACATGTCGCAGAAGAGCTTGGGCTTATTAAAAAAATCACAAAGATTGTTATAACAAATGTTGCAAAGCAGCAGCAGATCTGGCAAAAAAAAGGTTTGCATGTAACGGTTGCTGTCAATATTTCTTCTTATGATGTAGAGAGTGAAGAATTTCTGGATTTTTTTGAAGAGACCATGACAAAGTATGGCCTGAACAATAAGAGTATAGCAATTGAAATTACAGAAAGAACAGCGGTACAAAATTATGCGGCAGCAGAAAAATTTTTGCAGGTTATGAAACAGCTTGGCATATCTGTAGAGATTGATGATTTTGGAATAGCACACTCTTCACTGTCTCAAATAACGCAAATGGAATTTGATACACTTAAAATAGACAAGTCTTTTATTGATAAAATTATACAAAGCGACAAAGAGCGAGAAATTGTAAAGATTATAATTGAGATGGCAAAGGTTTTAAATGTTACAACTTTGGCAGAAGGTGTTGAGAGCAAAGAGCAACTTGAATGGCTTAAAAAGAATGGCTGTGATATGATACAGGGGTATTATATTTCCAAACCGTTGAGTGCTCAAGATTTTGAAGCATATTTTTCTTTAAGGGGCTAAGATTGAATACAGATCTGCAAAAACAGTATGTTCACAATGAATATATACAGACCTATTTTCGTCTTTTTTTTATTGCTCTATCGGTTATTGCCATTACGTATTATACTTTTGTTGAGCATGCGCTTAGTGTTGAAGTCTATAAGTATATTATGCTGTTTCCTGTTTTGATGCTGAGTTTAATTGCCGTATATATGTTTATAGTTTACAAATATCCCTATTTTCTCCAAAACCAACGAATTGTTTTTATGAGCTTTGTTGAAACAACAGCAACTGGTTATGTTATGTACCTGACAGGACCGCTTTCGGCATATTTTCCTGCTTTGCTGTTATGGTTTTGTATAGGGTACGGAGTACGGTATGGAGAAAAGATAGGATTTGTCACCTATGGTATAGTTTTAATTACCTGGCTTGTTCTGCTCAACACCAGCCCGTTTTGGATACAAAACAGAGCACTCGGTTTTGGCTGGTTTATTGCTTATCTGGTTATTCCTCTGTATTTTTTCAAATTGCTGCAAAAACTTCATAGCGATGTGAAAACATTCAACTACAAAGCGACACATGATCCCTTGACAGGTCTTCCAAACAGATTTTTATTTGACGAAGTTTTATATCAATATTTAAAAGGCAAAAACTTTGCGTTGATATTTGTAGATTTGGACGGCTTTAAAGAGATAAATGACTCTTTTGGACACCTCACCGGCGATAAAGTTTTAGTGGAAGCATCCAAAAGAATAGAGCAGATAACTGATTTTACCTCTCGTTTGGGCGGAGATGAATTTGTTTGTATTGTGACATATGAGACAAAAAATGAATTAAAAGACCGATTAGACAAACTTGTTGCAAATCTTCAAAAAAATTGTCCAAATGAGCATATAAATCTTTCTGCAAGTATAGGTGTTTCACTTTATCCGAATGATTCTTTGTCTGCACATGAATTAAAGAAGAAAGCAGATGCGGCAATGTACAAAGCCAAGGAATCCGGAAAAAACAGATATTTTTTATACAGTGAGCTGGCCAGTTAAAAAATATTTACAGAATCTTTTCAGAGAATCTTTCAATAATCTCTTTACATGTAACCGGTCGTGAAAAAAGATAACCCTGTCCAAAATCACAGTTTGCTTCAGCCAGAAACTCTTCCTGGTCCTGTGTTTCGATGCCTTCGGCAACTATCATATATTCGAGTGTTTTTGAAAGCGCTATAATTGCTTCGATGATGACATTGTCCGAACTGCCGTTGGCTATGTCATCGACAAAAGATTTGTCTATTTTGATGGTATCTGTCGGGAGTTGTTTGAGATAGGACATAGAGGAGTACCCTGTACCGAAGTCATCGATTGAAATTTTAAATCCGTAGTTTCTGAAGTTTTGCAAAATATCCATATTGGCAACGGTGTGCTCCATTATGAAGCGTTCAGTGATTTCAATCTCTATCTCATGCGGTTGGACATTGTGTTTTGCCGCTATGGCTAAAAAAGTTTCCAAAAGATTGGCTTCTTTAAACTGCAAACTGGAGACATTGATAGCAATGCAGTGTATGTGAATGTTTGCTTCTTTCATTTGCTTAAATGCTTTGCAGGACTCTTCAAAGACGAAGTACCCAAGTGGGATAATCGTACCGTTTTCTTCGGCGACAGGAATAAATTTGTCAGGGGTAACATTGCCAAGTTTTGGATTTTTCCATCGGACAAGAGCTTCAACAGAGTGGATGGTTTTTGTTTTGAGTCTGTATTGTGGTTGAAAAACCATAAAAAGTTCATTGTTTTGCAAAGCGTTACGAAGTGCCATGTCAATGTCGAGTCTGTGCTGTATGTTGCGTGAAAGCTCTTGTGTGTAGTAGCGGAAGTTGTTTTTTCCTGACTCTTTGGCAAGATACATCGCACTGTCGGCATGTTTTATGAGTGTCTGGGAATCTTCTCCGTTTTGCGGATAAACGGCTATACCGATACTTGCCGTAGTGATAAGCGAGTGCTCATTTACATGTATGGGTTCTTCAAGGTTTTTTATAATGTTTTGAGCGACTATTGCCGCATCGCTTGCAAGTGTCAGGTTTTCCAAAATTATAACAAATTCGTCACCGCCCCAACGGGAAATAAAGTCACTTTCTCTGAGTGTCGTTTTCAGTCTTGAAGCAACAGTTTTTAAAACTTCATCTCCTATGTCATGCCCGAGTGTATCATTGATGATTTTAAAACGGTCCAGGTCTATAAACAATACAGCCAAAATATCCTTGTTTCTTTTGCTTATTATGAGTGCATGTTGCAAATACTCTTCAAAGTTGACACGATTGGAAAGCCCCGTAAGCGCATCATGATAGGCAAGATAATCCGCTTTTGCCTGTGAAGTCTCTATCTCTCTGAGGTCGGTCTGCACTGCAGTATAGTTGAGAACATCGCCTTTGGAGTTTGTGATTTTTTTAATTGTTGACCAAAGAGGAATCAGTTCACCGTTTTTGGTTTTATTGACAAATTTTCCTTTCCATATTCCGTGTTCTATCAGTTGATTCCAAAGATCTTTGTAAAAACTTGTATCCTGTATTCCCGAATGGAGAAACTTGAGACTTTTACCTTTTACTTCAGCAAAAGAGTAGCCGTATATATTTGTAAAAGCACGGTTGATAGAGATAATTTTTCCCTCTGAATCTGTTATGATGATGGACTCTTCTGTATTGTCAAAAACACTGGCTGCCTGGGCGAGTTGTTTGTTTTTTTCTATATATTCTGTGATGTCAAGCTTAAGCGCAATATAGTTCACCAGTTTTCCCTGAAGAAAAATCGGAACGATGGAAGCCTTTTCGTATAAAAGAGAGCCGTCTTTTCGTTTGTTGATAAACTGTCCCTCCCATTTTTCCCCTTTGGCAAGTTTTGCATTGAGTTCTTCATAGAGAGCCGGGTCCTGAATATCTGATTTTAAGATTCTTGGATTTTGTCCCAGTACTTCTTGTGCTTTGTATTTTGTTGTTTTTTCAAATGTTTCGTTGACATAGACGATATTTCTTTGTGCATCTGTGATGACTACAATGTTGTCACTGTGTTCTATGGCATATTTAAATGCCAAAAGTTCTTTTTTTGTTTTGTTTGACTGAAGATGTGAAAAAATAAGTATAAATAAAATCGAAACAGTTACAAGGAAAAATACTATCATCAGCCATGTCTGGTGCTGCAAGTCTTTTTCATAGTCAAGTGTTATATGACGCTTGAGTGCTTCGAGTTGCCTGTAAAGCGGATTTGTCTGTACTTCTTGTGAAACCTCTTTGAGTGATTGGAGTGTTTGGAGCATTACTTTTGCGTGCATATAAAAAGTATAAAGATATTGACTGTTTTTATTGCGGGCAATTATTTTAAGTTCATGAAGCTTTTTTTGTATGGTTTTTTTATCTATATATTCACTTGAAGCATATCGTAAGATATAAAAAAGAGCCTCATTTGTAAGGTTCTTTGCCTGAAGAGAAATATCAGCTGCATTGGAAATTGTCGTATGCAGACCAAAAAGAAAATGGGAGCTGTTTATAAGAGCAGAGTTTTGTGCTTTGAAGTATTCTAAATCATCAGCTTTTTTTTGAAAGTTTTGTGCAATTTTTTCTAAAAGAGGTGCAGTATTTTTATTGTATTTTTGCATATCCTGACGCAGGCTTTTTAAAATTTTCTCAAATTGTTTTTTTTGCTGGTCAACTGTATCATAATTTGTGAATTTATTTGCAGTGAATGTAAAGTCATTGAGTTCTCTGTCTATAAGTTGCAGTTGGGTTATTTTATTGCTTTGGAGTGAAAAATGACTCATGTTTTCTTTGATTTTGTAGCCGTTTACAAACATTATAAAAATAAAAAGGATGAAAACAAAGAGTATGAATGTAGTTTTATCGGTATGCTTTAATTTTTTTCTCATTTTGGCTCAATATTTTTAGGAAGTTCACCGTTGAGAGACTGTAAAAAAGCAGTTATTTTCGCAATCTCTTCTTTTGTAATATGACGACCGAGTTGATACTGAGACATAATTTCTACCGCTTTTTTCAAATCATAGGTACGCCCGTCATGGAAATAGGGTGCCGTCCTTGCAATGTTTCGAAGCGAGGGGACTTTAAAAAAGTATTTGTCCCGCTCTTTATGGGTAATATTGTATCTTCCCAGCCACTCGGAATTTGATTCATTGAAAATACCAAATTTGTTATAAAGATTGCCGCCAATGTTCTCTCCGTGATGGCAGCTTACACACCCCTTTGACTTAAAAAGTGCATATCCCTCTTTTTCTTTTTGAGTGAGAGCACTTTTATCACCCCTGAGATATATGTCAAAGCGGGAGTTTGGCGTGATGAGTGTTTTTTCATATTCCGCGATGGCATCTGTAATATTATTTTTGGTAATACCGTCATTATAAATTGCATCAAAAAGTTTTTTGTATTTGCTTTTTTTGAGTTTTGGTATGATCTCTTCAAAGCTAGAACCCATTTCAACAGGATTTTCAATAGGTCCAATGGCCTGTTCCTGCAGATTTTTTGCCCGACCGTCCCAAAACTGTCGAAAATTAAAAACAGCATTATAAACAGTAGGTGCATTCACTGAGCCTTCTTGCCCTTGAATACCAAAAGAGAATTTTAACCCGTCATCTCCGCCATTGTATAAGTCGTGGCAGCTTGCACAGCTGATAGTATTATCATGCGATAAAATAGGATCAAAAAAGAGCGCTTGACCGAGTTTTGCCTTTGCCTGATTGACCTGTACACTTTGCGGTAAAGGTGTAATAGGCTCATTTGCCGTTAGCAAAGTAACATAAAAAGAGAAGATGAGAATTATTATTTTATACATACTGTAATATTATCACAAATAACCTAAAACAATATTTCATTGTCCGTACATATGTTTTTTCGTTTTACTCGTAGCAACAGCTTCAAAAGGATTTTGCGGCCAATAATGCCTTTTGTATTTTCCCCGTAACTCTTTTGCGACCTCGGCATAAGAGTTCTCCCAAAAGCTTTTTAAATCATAAGTGATTTGTATGGGTTGCATAGCCGGTGTGAGGAGATGCATCTGTAAAGGGAGTGTGCCGTTTAACACTTTGGGTGTTTCATGAAGTCCGAACACTTCTTGTATCTTTACATGTAAAGAGGGTTTGTGAACGTCGGTGTAATCTATATGAATACTTGAACCGCTTGGTACTGTAATACTTTGGGGTACCTGAGTGTCCAAAAGCTGCTGCTGTTCCCATGTCAAGAGTGAGCGTAACAGCGCATAAATATCTAAACTTTCCAACTCTTTTATGCTTGCAATGTTGTCAAGATGAGGCTCCAGCCAAAGGTCAAGTCTCTCAAGCAGCGCTGTATCACTAAAGTCTGCAAACTCTTGATGATGGTGTAAAAAATTGACTCTTTCTTTGAATTTTACAGCTTTTTTGCTCCATGTCAAAAGTTCCAGACCCTCTTTTTTTATTAACTCTGTAAGCAGTTTTTGAAAATCTTGCCCTTTTGCAACCTGTATCGGTTTTGCAAAAAGAAGCAGTTTTAAAAAGTAAGTCTCTTCTCTTATGTCAAACTTCTTGTTCTCTTTGTTGTAGTTTATTGTTTGTTTGGTGTGCATAAAGGAAGAAAAGTATTGCTCAATCTGTGTCATTGTTACACTCAGTGCCAGATTTATAAGTGAGTCTTTGGCATGTGCATGGAGATTTGCCACAACCAGGTACTCTTCATTGCGCAAAGTGTCTTCGTCATGAAGCATGGCGCCTTTTGCGTTGCTGAGTATGTATTTGTTACTGTTGCTGTCTCTCCGTCTAGCGAGTCTGTCAGGGTAGGCAAAAAGGAGCAGTACCCCGAGTATATCTTTGTCAAGTGAACTGTTTTTTTTGTGTACCTGTTTGATATTTTTGAGTTTTTTATAAAAAAACTCTGCTTCGCGGAGTACTTCTTTGGCTCTGAATGTATGGATATAGCTACTGTTGAAGTCTTGCTCAATAAGATGTATATATCGCGGCAGTATGTCACTCTCTTTTGATGCATCTTTAAAAATATCTTTTTCTCCCAAAAGTGAGGCCAGCAGACAGGCTTCATAGGCAAAGCCCAAATCATTTGCTTTTAAAATCATATAGGAAAATCTTGGATGCAGTCCCAGACTCAGAGCATCTCTGCCAAAAGCGGTGATTTTGAAAGAAGTATCAAGCATTGCAAGTTCTTGCAAAATTTTTTTTGTTTTTTGAGTAGTGTCGGGATGCGGAATATCCAAAAATTTCAGTTCGCAAAAGTCATCAACACCCCATAAAGCCAAATCCAGCATCAGTGAGCTTAAATCCGTCCGGAGTATTTCGGGTTTTGTGGACGGTTGCAGTATTTTTGATGCATGCCACAGCCTGTAGCAGACTCCGTTTGAGAGCCTTCCGGCTCTGCCTGCTCTTTGAACGGCGGCATCTTCTGAGACAAAGGACATTTCCAAATGATTCATCGCATTGGCATGGTTGTAGCGTGAGAGCTTCTCCAGACCCGAGTCTATCACGACTGTCACGCCCTCTATGGTCAGAGATGTCTGTGCAATGTTTGTACTGAGTATGATTTTTCGTTTTGAGGAGGAGGAGAGTGCCCTGTCCTGTTCTTTTTTTGAGAGTGAAGAGTAGAGCGGTACAATGAGGACATCTTTGCTAACGGTATTAAGAAGTGCATTTTGCAAATTTTTTATCTCTTTGACTCCTGGCAAAAAGACTAAAATATCTCCTGTATGCTTTTTTAATGCCTGCAGTGTCGTTTTGAGAAGCAAAGTATTCAAAGAGCGTGCGTCAGGTTGTTTTGTTTTGATATCAAGATATATATTTTGTACATCATATCTTTTCCCTTTTGAAGTTATCACGGGAATATCACCGAGCAGGGAGGAGATTTCGTTTGCATTGAGTGTGGCGGACATAATCAGGATTTTCAACTCATCACGTAAGAGTTCCTGTACCTGCAAAGACAGCGCAAGGGACAAATCAGTGTGAATACTGCGTTCATGAAACTCATCAAAAACAATCATAGCTACATCATCCAAAGTCTGATTGCTTTGGAGTTTGCGTACTAAAACAGCTTCGGTAACAACCAGAATTTTGGTGTTTTTTGAATAAACACTGTCCATTTTTATCTGATAGCCCACACGCTCTCCAAGTGGTTCACCCAGAAGTTTCGCCATTTGCGAAGCAACCATCCGGGCAGCCACGCGCCGCGGCTCAAGCATAATGATCATTTTGTTTCCAAGCCAGGCTTCATCAAGCAAAGAGATAGGCACAACAGTGCTTTTTCCTGCCCCGGGAGGAGCCTGTAAAACAAGCCTGTTATTATTTTGCAGTGATTTTTTTACATCTTCTAAGACGTCATGTATCGGTAGGTTTATCATATAGAGTATTATAGCATTTTATCCAAATAATTTTTTCTTATTTAAATGTTTATAAAAACTGATACTGCTTTTTCCAGTGTGTAATTTTTACTCACTTTTATTATTAATTTATATTATAACATCAAAAAATTATAAAAATTATATTTTCGTGATACAGTTACGATAAATTTTTAAAATATGGAGTAAAAATGAACAAAACATCACTTATACTGGTTGCAGCAACTTTGGCTGTATCACTTGAAGCAGGTACTTTTTCAAACTTTTTTGACAGAGTTTCTAAAAAAGGGCATTCTATAAAAGTTGTAAGGGGTTTGAACCACGATCAAAGAAGTTATAAAGATAATGAGTACGGTCTTGTAAATGCAGACGTTGCTGCAAAGTGGATTAATGACTGGGAAGCAAATAAACCAGCAGGTGTGAACGGGCGCCTGTTTGTGATGCAGGTAGGACTTTTGCCGGGAAGCAAACCATTTGTGAAGCATGACGATGTGCATGTATTTACTTTTGACAGAACAGCAGGGTGTACTACAACAGGCGATATTCGCAATGACGGAATTTCTGATATTCCTATGCCGATTTTTTCAGGCGGTATGACAGGTATGGACGGTGCTTTTTGGGCATACGATATCAATCCGAATGAAGATATGCTTTTGGTTGTAGTCGCATCAGATGATCCTCAGAATATGGCACTGGCATCACGCTTTTTGTGGACAATGAGTTATTGGGGAATGAAAGAGGATCATGTTTCATTAATGAACGGAACGGCAATGTATATGTTTGATCCTGAGTTAAACCCTCGTATAAAAAGAGCGGGTGTAACGAGCAAAGAGTCAATGTTTACAGAGATGGGGTCTGAGTATTTGATGGCTCCGGGCGGAAAACTTGATTTTGGTGATGCAAAAAGCGGTCGTGCGCCGGCACAGCGCCAGAACTTTGAATCTATAAAAACACTGCCTACCCAACCAAACTTCTCATTGTTTGCCAGTATGGAAGATATAATGAATGTAGTTGATGCAAACCAAAAATCTGATGTTATTATTGATGGCAGAAGTGCGGCTGAATACAATGCTGAAATCGAAGTTAAAAGAAGCAAAACAGAAACAAAAGAGTGTGGTGTAAATCATGATCAGCAGTGCTATTCCGCGTTTGAAGGACATATCAGAGGTGCTGTTAATCTCGAATACCGCAGTGTTATTAACACTCAAGACTTTGTCAAAGATCTTAATGGTGACGGCATAGTCGATGAGCGTGATGCATCGATGACTTTTCTCTCAAAAAGAGAACTTAAAAGAACATTTAGAAAATTAGGCGTAAAGCGTGACAGTGATGTATATACATACTGCAGAACAGGTACCCGTGCATCGCTTGTGACTTTTGCATCGTATGAGATTTTAGGATACAAAACACATATGTATGACGGTTCATGGATTCAGTGGTCAAAACTTGCAGATGCGGTAGATACTTACGCAAAACAAATGCTTCCGGAAGATTCACCATGGAGAACAGATGTTTCACGCTATACAGAAAATATAAAATATAACGATTCTGTTGATGTGGGACCGGCTTCTGCAACACTTTATCCTTATGCGCCTGAAGGTTCAGGAAACCGCATTGTAGAAGAAGATGAAGCCTATCGTTTTGACTTCTAGTTTTAATATGCAATAAGGGAGGGGAGGTCCCTCCTTGTGTCGTTATTTTGCAGTGCGCTTTTTACATCTTTCAGCGTAAAAACTTTGCAACTCTCGGGTTGCGTTTGACTGCTTCCTGTTTTGCTTTTTGTGTCGCATTAATAATATTTTTGATAACAAAGGGATTGAGTTTCACTGCTTCTAATTGCACTTTTTCTGAAGGGTAAGTGATAAATTTAATGATTTGCGGATTATGTCTTATTGCGACTATTTGTGCTTCTTCGTCAAATGATTCAATCAGTTTTGTTAATGCTATGTTAAAGCTGCCGTTTTTCATAATCTTGTTTACTGCAAGAATCTGAATCTCTTTCGTTGGATTTTCAATCTCTTCAATAGCTCTTGGAGAGGTTTCCAGTGCTGCTTTTTGTACCTTATACGAAGGGGCTTTTATAAATTGTATTTTCCACCAGTATTGTGTAACCGCTTTGATTTGTTCTTCTTCACTGAGTGAAGAGTAATACTTTGTTCTTTCTTTTATCTGTTGTGCATAGGAAAGGTTTTTTGGCTGGGCACATCCGGTAAGAAGTACAAATAAAGCAAGTGCACTGAAAGTAAAAAATTTCATTAAAGGTGCCATAAGTAGTTTTCCTCTTCCTGCCAGCCGTCAATCTCATCAATAATCTGTCCACTGGGTGCATCTATAATATAGGTAACCGGTGAAAAAGGTCTGATAAGTTTTTTGGGAATATTTTTATCTGTATCGCGATTTATTATAAGCTTTATATACTTTTTGTTGATATAGTCTCGTATATCTTTTTTTATTAAAATAGTATCTACCAGACGATGACAAAAAGGACATCCGTCACTTACCAGAATTACAAGAAGGTCTTTATTCTCTTTTTTGGCAATGTTAACAGCTTTGTTGTAATCTCTTTCATATCCCATATACTCTGCAAAAAGATTGTAATCATCCCAATAGTTGGCATACAGAGAAATTGACAGTAAGGGCAATAATAATAGTTTCTTATAAAAATTCATGTTTTTATTTTAGCATAAAATGATAAATAAGGAATTTGATGGACAAAACGAATATGTGGTGGTGGAGCATAGCGGGATCGAACCGCTGACCTCTTCGCTGCCAGCGAAGCGCTCTCCCAGCTGAGCTAATGCCCCATATATATTTGTAAGTATCGTAAATGTTTTTTGATTTTATAAATGGTGGACCCTCAGGGATTCGAACCCTGGGAGGTGTTACCCTCGCCGGTTTTCAAGACCGGTGCATTCGACCAACTCTGCCAAAGATCCACATTTGTAGTTATGATTAAAAAACTGGAGGTGCCACCCAGATTTGAACTGGGGATAGCAGCTTTGCAGGCTGCGGCCTTACCACTTGGCGATGGCACCAGTTTCAGTTTTTTCATCATGGTGCCCGGGGCCGGACTTGAACCGGCACAGTATTGCTACCGGGGGATTTTAAGTCCCCTGCGTCTACCAATTTCGCCACCCGGGCATCGGGTGTCTCTGCATTTTATAATTCGTAATAAATGGAGCGGGAAACGAGGTTCGAACTCGCGACCCCAACCTTGGCAAGGTTGTGCTCTACCACTGAGCTATTCCCGCAATTTCAGTTTACAATTTGTAAGTGAGCCGGAATTATAGCTTTTTTTTTTTGCTTTGTAAAGAGTTTTTAGTTAAAAATAGTAAAAAAGTGCTATAATCGCATTCATATTTTAAGATGTAAACTACTATACAGGGATTTTTTATGAGAAGTGATATAATCAAAAAGGGCTTTGATAAGGCGCCTCACCGTTCATTGTTGCGTGCTACCGGTCTAAAAGATGAAGATTTTGACAAACCGTTTATCGGAATTGCAAACTCTTATATTGACATTATTCCAGGACACTTTTTCTTGCATGAATATGGTGAAATAGTAAAAGAGGCCATCCGTGAAGCAGGCGGTGTGCCATTTGTATTTAACACAATCGGTGTTGATGACGGTATTGCCATGGGGCATGACGGTATGCTTTACTCTTTGCCGTCACGTGAAATTATTGCGGATTCTATTGAAACTGTTATGAATGCGCACAAACTTGATGCGATGATTTGTATCCCTAACTGTGACAAAATTGTTCCGGGTATGATTATAGGGGCACTCCGTGTGAATGTTCCTACTATTTTTGTCTCCGGTGGGCCTATGGCTGCGGGACACAAAAAAGACGGTACGCCGATTGACCTTGCAACTGCATTTGAGGCAGTCGGTCAGCATGCCGAGGGTAATATGACGGATGAGGAGCTGTATGAGATAGAGTGTGAAGCTTGTCCTTCCGGCGGAAGCTGTTCGGGTATGTTTACAGCAAACTCTATGAATACTCTCTGTGAGGCGATGGGTATAGCACTTCCTGGTAACGGAACTGTTTTAGCCATGACACCTGAGCGGATTGCAATGGTGAAAAAAGCGGCAAAACGTATTGTCGAGCTTGCAAAAATGGAAAATAACGAAAAATACAATTTTAAAAATATTTTGAATGAAAAAGCGGTGCATAATGCATTTACCGTAGATATGGCTATGGGCGGAAGTTCAAATACTGTACTGCATATGCTTGCCATTGCAAAAGAGGCAGATGTTGATTTTAAAATAGAAAATATTAATGCAATTGCAGAAAAAGTTGCACACATTGCAAAGATTTCTCCGTCATTAACAACTGTTCACATGAAAGATATAGATGATGCGGGCGGCGTCAATGCGGTAATGAAAGAGGTTTCCAACAGAGGCAATGATGTCTTGCAGCTTGATGCACTGACTGTTACCGGTGAAACTATCGGCGAGAGAATTAAAGATGCCGAGATAAAAGATACAAACATTATTCATACAAATGAAAATGCCTACTCTCCTGTTGGCGGGCTCTCGATTTTATTTGGAAATCTTGCGACTGAGGGTGCGGTTATTAAAGCAGCCGGCATTGTAGACTCTATGAGACACTTTAAAGGTACGGCTATCTGTTTTAATTCACAGCAAGAAGCAATAGACGGAATTATGGCGCACAAAGTCAAACCCGGCAATATTGTAGTGATTCGCTATGAGGGTCCAAAAGGCGGTCCCGGTATGCAGGAGATGCTTGCACCGACGGCACTTATTCAGGGTATGGGGCTTGGCGAGAGTGTTGCGCTTATTACTGACGGGCGTTTTTCTGGCGCTACCAAAGGGGCTTCCATCGGGCATGTTTCTCCTGAAGCTGCCGAGGGCGGACTGATCGCATTGATAGAAGACGGTGATGAGATAGAACTTGATGTGGACAAACACATCTTACAGTTAAATGTAGACGGCGAAGAACTTGCAAGAAGAAAAGACCATTATGTTCCTTATAAAAATGAAGTAAAATCAAAATGGCTGAAACGTTATCAGTTGCTCGTCTCTAACGCATCAAACGGTGCTGTATTAAAAACAGAATTATAAGAAGGAAAATATATTTTGAATGAAATTGCTATAAAAAGAGACGGTGAAATTATAGATACACAGACAGCAAAAGAGCTGGGCTTTGAGGGTGAGCAGATTCACCTTGACAACTCTCCTGAGTCTTTGGAAGTTCTGCGTCACTCAACGGCACACCTTATGGCTCAGGCTATTAAGTCACTTTATCCTGATGCTGAATTTTATGTGGGACCGGTTGTCAAAGAGGGCTTTTATTATGACTTTAAAACTTCTGCTGAAATCGGCGAGGCTGATTTAAAGAAAATCGAGAAGCAGATGCTCTCTTTTGCAAAGAAAAAGTACCCGATAGAAAAGTATGAAATTACAAAAGAAGAAGCGATAGAGAAGTTTAAAAACGACCATTTAAAGCTTGAAGTCATGAAAAGAATTCCGAGTGATACAGTCAGTATTTACAAGCAGGGTGAGTTTGAAGACCTTTGCCGCGGACCGCACCTGCCAAATATCGGTCTTATCCGATACTTTAAACTGACAAAAATCTCCGGTGCCTATCTCGGCGGTGATTCCAAAAACGAAATGCTTACACGTATATACGGTATAGCATTTGCAACAAAAGAAGCGCTTAAAGAGCATATGACAATGCTGGCCGAAGCTGAAAAACGGGACCACCGCAAACTCGGCAACGAGATGAAACTGTTTACCTTTCGTGAAGAAGTCGGTGCCGGTTTTCCTATCTGGCTGCCTGCCGGTGGACGCCTGCGTGCAAGACTGGAGTCTTTACTTTTTAAAGCACACAGAAAACGCGGATACGAGCCTGTACGCGGTCCTGAAATGCTCCGTTCTGATTTATGGAAAACATCAGGGCATTATCAAAACTACGGTGAAAACATGTACTTTACCCATATAGATGAGCTTGAATTTGGGGTAAAACCGATGAACTGTGTCGGGCATATCAAAGTATATGAGGATGAACTGCACTCTTACCGTGATTTACCGATTAAATACTTTGAATACGGCGTTGTGCATCGTCATGAGGCAAGCGGGGCTTTGCACGGGCTTTTCCGTGTACGTGAATTTACACAGGATGATGCGCACATTTTCTGTCGTGCGGATCAGATTGAAGAACAAATCATTGAAGTAGTTGATTTTGTGGATAAAATTATGTCTACTTTTGAATTTGATTATAAAATGATGATTTCTACAAAACCTGAAAAAGCGGTCGGCAGTGATGAAGTGTGGGAAATTTCTACACAGGCACTAAAAAATGCAATGGATAAAAACGAACTGGCTTATGAAATAGACGAAGGCGGCGGAGCATTTTACGGCCCTAAAATTGACATCAAAATCACCGATGCCATCGGACGTGAGTGGCAGTGTGGGACAATTCAGCTTGATTTTAATCTTCCTGAGCGGTTTAAACTTGAATATAACGGCGAAGAGAATGATAAAATTCAGCCGGTAATGATTCACCGTGCCATTTTAGGCTCATTTGAACGCTTTATAGGGATTTTGACAGAGCATTATGCCGGAGAGTTTCCGATGTTTATCGCCCCTACACAGGTAGCAATTGTTCCTGTTGCAGAAACACATAAAGAATATGCTAAGCTTTTATCAGATAAACTTATCGATATTAATGCCGATAGTGAAATCTATGCGAAAAATGATTCTTTAAACAAAAGAATCAGAACTGCAGAAAAAACCCGCGTTCCTATGATAGTTGTCATCGGGGATGAAGAGATTAAAAACAAAACTGTAGCCATTCGCGACAGACGAACTAGAGAGCAGTACAACTTAAGTGAAGAGGAATTCTTGAAACTTATACAAACTAAAATAAATGAGGTAAATTTTTGAGTAAAAACAAAGACCGCGTCATCATGAATGATGACATCCGTGTTCCAGAGGTGAGATGTAATGTAGATGGAGGTGAGTCTTTAGGCGTCATCTCTACTGATGAAGCTATGACGAAAGCAAATGAATTGGGCTTAGACCTTGTGCTGATTGCTCCAAATGCCAAGCCGCCTGTTGCGAAAATTATGGATTATGGCAAGTTTAGATACCAAGAAGAGAAAAAGCTTAAAGAGCAGCGAAAAAATCAGGTAAAAATTGTTGTCAAAGAGATTAAACTTTCGGTGAAAATTGCAGAAAATGACATTGCCTACAAGGTCAAGCATGCAAGAGAGTTCCTTGAAAAAGGCTATCATGTAAAATTCAGAGTCTTTTTGCGTGGTCGTGAAATGGCACATCCTGAAGCTGCAAAAGAGGTACTTATGCAGGTATGGCCTATGGTTGAAGACATCGCCGTAATGGAAAAACCGCCAAAATTTGAAGGACGTTATTACAATATGTATGTCGTTCCGAAGAAGTAACTTTTTTTCAATTTTCTTCTATAATAAAGCCTAAAGGCTTTATTATTTTCTTCTCTTATCAGTAAGATAACAATCAATTAACAAAAATAGTATTATAATTACATGTAATTTATTATATAAGGATTATTATGATTAGACGTATGCCGTGGTGGTTAGCCGGAATTTTAATGGCGTTATTGGTACTGTTTACATTTTCAGTTTTTGGCGCAAGCAGACCTTTTGGCGCATCAACCTATGTGCCTTATTTCGCAGGGATACTTTTTGATTTAAGTCCCGAAAAATACCCTTATCTAAAAGAGGTACATTTTGCCGGTGCCTGGGAAGGGGTAATGCTTTTGGGTGCTCTGACAGGCGGTTTTTTGACCTCTGTCTTTGTCACAAAAACTTTTCGTTTGAGTATTATGCCCACAGGCTGGAAAAAATATAAAAACTCTTCAGTCATATCACGGCTTGTTTGGAGTTTTGTCAGCGGTTTTTTTCTTATAATAGGTGCGCGCCTGGCAGGCGGATGTACCAGCGGACATTTTTTAAGCGGGATGGCACAGACAGCTATAAGCAGTATGATTTTTGGCGGAGTAGTTCTTTTAAGTCTGATTATTACAGGAAAAATATTTTATAAAAGTGAGGCAAATGATGTTTGATAGAATCTTAAACATGTTTACGACTGTCTCAAATGAATCCCACGGATCAGTATTTGTCGTTTTTATGATAGGGCTTGTGTTTGGTGTACTGATTCAGTACAGCAGGGTGGACAAGTTTGAAAAAATTGCCGGTTTTGCAATGCTTAGAGATACGGTTGTGCCTAAAATGCTCTTTTTGGCAATTGGACTTGCTTCAATAGGACTTTATTTTATGGTGGAAGCAGGATATGCCTCGTATCATCCCAAGCCGATTATTTTAGGAGGACTAATTATAGGTGGTGCAATTTTTGGTATTTCTATGGCAATACTTGGGAAATGCCCGGGAACAGGTCCTGTTTCTATTGCTGAGGGACGTATAGATGTTCTTGTTGGCGCTATCGGTGGTATATTCGGTGGTCTTGTTTTTACACTTTATTATGATTTTTTCAAAAAAATCATGGGGGAGAGCTTAGGTAAAACAACATTAGTTTCTTATTTTCACGGGCATGAAAATTTAGTTGTGCTTATTTTTGGAATTATTTTAATTGCAGTAAGTATTATTATTCCACTTCGTCAAGAATTTGATGAAATAGATTTAAGTCAACTTGAAGAGAAATAGGACGAATTGACAAATATCATGTTTTAAAAAAGTATTGTTGTGTATAATGTTTTCTAAAAAAAAGAGAGAATATTAATGAAATATATACTAAAACTGCTTGGAGTGCTGGGAATTTTATCTCAATTCGTATTTGCGCAAACTCCACAAATACGTACGCAGGAGTTTCCTCAAAAAGAATTAAAAAAACAAAATATTCGAATTGCCACTCTTGCAGCACAGGAGATGTCAAAAACACTGCCTCAAAAAGTTGATAAATACACCAGTATCATAAATATAGAAAATGATGGAACTACTTTAATATATACTTTTGAAATCAATACCGGTACAAAAAGTGATGAAAGTGTACAAAAAGAAGACCACAGTAGAATGCAAAAAGCTATAACACAAGGTGTTTGTAAATCTTCAAAAAGATTTTTACTTGCCGGTATTGATACAACATATGTATATATCAGTGCTAAAACAAAAAAAATATTATTTAAATTTAAAATTACAAAAGACAAATGTGCTAATTTAGTAAGTCAATAGGCTCGTTATGTCTTTAAAAGATATAATAAAGTCTCAAACTTTTTTTTCCTCTTTAAATGAGGAGGAATTGGAAAAATTAGTATCTATATCTTTATTGCATCGTTATCAAAAAGATTATGTTCTTCATTATGAAAATGGCAATAGCAGTGAATTGCTTTTTTTGATAGACGGCTTGGCAAAAGCTTATAAAATAGACAAACATGACAATGAAACTTTTCTCTATTATATATATGCCGATTCTATGATTTCGGAAGTTTTAGAAATTGATTCTGAGAAATTGAGTTCTTTTTCAAATATACAACTTATAGATGACTCGCATGTTCTGAGTATAAACTATAAAAAATTCAAAGAATATTTTCTGGATAATGATATATTGTGCAAAGATTTCATGAAAGAAATCATAAAAAGGTCACTGCAATTACAATCTTTAGTCAATAGAGAGTTTATATTTGATGCAGTTTCAAAAGTCAGCATGATGTTGCATGATGATTTGAAAATGTTTAACAAACTAAAACGTCACGATATCTCTTTAATGCTTCATATTCAGCCGGCAACGCTTTCTCGTGTTCTCAGTAGATTAAAACGAAATAATATTATTGATATAATACACGGAAAAGTCGACGTAGTTGATGCAATGGCTTTACAAGAAATTTACAAGGATAAAACAAATGACTAAAATAAAATTTTTAGGTGCATTGATTTTCATATTATCATTAATCTTAGCCTTGTATTCTAAACATATTTCTACTCAAAATGAAGCAAATTTAAAACTTTTAAAAACGATTAACGAACAGAAAGCTTTTACCCAGGAAATTGCTAAAAATATATTTTTTATTTATAAAAATAAAGATGTTTCCATAAAACAGCTTGATGAGTCTGTAAAATCTTTTGTGCATAATATGAACAATAAAGATGAAATTTTGGATGGAATATTTTCTCAAGATATAAAAAAAGAGTCAGAGAAAATAATTTATTTATGGAATGATTTCTATTTACTTGTGCAAAAATTCAGAGATGCATATAGAGTTCGAAACGGCTATACAAACTTGGTTATAGAAAAACTCGTAAGAGATATATATGATACAAATTTAAAGCTTGTTGTAGAGTTTGATAAGCTTATTACTATGCATAAAAAATATTTTGATGCAGTAAAAAGTAAAAATAAAACTATACAAATTGCTCTTTTCATTATTTTATTACTCTTGCTTATTTATTTTTTTACTCAATTAAAATATTTAATTGGATTTATTCAAAAATTTTTAAATACTTCTAAAAAAATAGTACAAAAATCAACGGTAATAGGTATTAAACCAATGCATGAAAATACAAATATAGTTGATGTTACACAGGCAGTAGATGATTTTAATTTTCTTGTTCAAAAAATAGATAAATCTATTGACTATTCGAGTGAGTCTATAGTAAATGCTTCAAACTCTTTAGAGTATATAGAGAAAAATATTGAAGATTTACTTGAACTTATGGAAACAATGGATGAAGAAAACAAACTTGATAAAGAGTTAGTAAAAAAAGAAGATATTCTCATAGAAGCTTTAGAAGAACTGAGCTCATCACTTCAAAAACTCCAATCTCTTAAAATTAATGTATTAAACTTTAAAAAATAAAATTAATTAAATAATTTGACTTGGGTCAAATTATTCGTCTTCAATATATATTATTATTCTTCTATCATTTGGGATTATGCCCAAAATGAAAATGAAGGAGAATAAAATGGCTACACATATTAGTAAGCTGACTTCACTTCTTTTAGGTACTTCATTAGCTGCGACAATGGCGTCTGCAAGCGGTGGAGAACTACAAAAAGTGATGAAAGCAAGGGGACTAACGGAAAACGATATTATTCATGCTGCAAAAACTTATACACCAAGTGGCGGTAGAGATGAATTTATGATATTTAGTTCCGGTGGACAGTCTGGACAAATGATGGTCTATGGTGTTCCAAGTATGAAAATATTAAAATATATCGGTGTTTTTACTCCGGAACCATGGCAGGGGTATGGTTATGATGAAGAGAGTAAAAAGGTTTTACGTCAGGGAAATATTCGCGGTCGCGAAATTAACTGGGGAGATACGCACCACCCGGGACTCTCAGAGACAAATGGTGTATATGACGGAAAATGGTTAGCGATTAATGACAAGGCTAATCCACGTATTGCTATTCTTGATTTAAATGATTTTGAAACAAAGCAAATTGTTGTGAATCCTGTTTTTAAATCAGATCATGGTGGAGCTTTCTTTACGCCAAATTCTGAGTATATCTTGGAAGCTTCACAATATGCAGCTCCATTTGATAATAACTATCACCCGATTGAAGAGTATAAAGAGACATACCGTGGAGGTATTACTTTTTGGAAATTCAATGATAAAATCGGTCGTATCAATGAGAAAAAATCATTTGTTTTAGAATTACCTCCATATATGCAAGATTTAAGTGATGCCGGCAAAGGTGCTTCTTATGGTTGGGGATTTACAAACTCATTTAACTCTGAAATGTATACAGGTGGTATAGAAGTCGGTATGCCTCCATTTGAAGCAGGTTGTTCAAGAAATGACACTGACTTCTTACATGTATATAACTGGAAAAAATTAGAACAACTTGTAAAAAATAAGAAAAATTACAAAGTAATCAATGGTATTCGTGTTATTCCGATGAGTGTTGCTGTTGCCAATAATGCACTTTTTTTGATTCCGGAGCCGAAATCACCGCATGGTGTTGATGTTTCTCCTGATGGTGAGTATATTGTTGTTTGTGGGAAACTTGATACGCATGCTTCCGTGTATAAATGGAGTAAGATTCAAAAGTTGATTAAAGATCATAAATATGCAGGTAAAGATCCTTACGGGATTCCTATCTTAAGCATGAAAGATTCTTTACATGGTCAAGTTGAACTAGGTCTTGGACCACTGCACAATCAGTATGGCAAAAACTGGAAAGATGGTGAGATTTACACTTCATTATATGTTGATTCACAAATCGTAAAATGGGATTATAAACATTTGAAAGTGTTAGATAAAGTAAATGTTCACTATAATGTAGGTCACTTATGTGGTATGGAAGGAAAATCTGCCGACCCTCAAGGAAAATATATTATCTCTTTGAATAAACTTGCTATTGACAGATTTGATCCGGTTGGTCCTTTACATCCACAAAATCACCAGTTGATTGATATTAGTGGTAAAAAAATGGATTTATTGTATGATATGCCGATTCCTTTAGGTGAACCTCACCAAGCGGTTGCTATTCGTATGAGTAAACTACACCCTGAAGTACGTTATAAAATGGGTACAAACTCACGAACCGGTAAAATCTCTAAAGGGAAAACTTTAGCAGGACAAGAAAGAGTAGTAAGAAAAGGTCATAATGTAACGGTATATGCAACATTGGTAAGATCTCACATTAATCCTGAAAGAGTTACTGTGAATAAAGGGGATACTGTAACATTCTATTTAACAAATCTAGAGCGTGCAGAAGATGAAACTCATGGATTTACTGTAGACAACTATGATGTACATGCTTCATTAGAGCCGGGTAAAACTGCATCTGTTAAATTTAAAGCTGATTTAGAAGGTGTATTTCCTTATTACTGTACAGAGTTCTGTTCGGCACTTCACTTAGAAATGATGGGTTATTTAATGGTTAAAGATCCTAACAAAAAATATGTGAGTGCACAAAAACTTAAAATGAAAACAATGTCTAAAGCGGAATTAAAAGCTGAATATGACAAAACTGTTGCCGTAAATGCTGCGACAGATGCAGTTATTCAATCAGTTGTTAAATTCTTAAAAGCAAATCATTACGAAAAATATCCTACGGTAAAAGCACTTGTTGAAGATGCGCTTGATCAGTATGGAAAAATTCCAGCACAGAAAAAACTTTCTGACAAAGCTGTAAAAGCCGGTGATTTGGAAAAAGCTGTTCTTTTTGAAAACATGATTTGGCAATATATGGTTAAAACTGCAGATGTTGGAATTAGAGCGAAAAATTTACTTGTGAAAAAAGTTGCAACAAAACAGTCTCCTGCAGCAGCAGCCGGTGAGAGAGCATTCGGTGAAGGTGGATGTGGAGGATGTCATGTTATTGGTAAAGTTTCATCAGGACCAGATTTAACAGGTGTTCTTCAAAGACATGAAAATGCAGAGCAATGGGTAAGAGATTTTATTTTAAATCCGTCTCATAAATATAAAGATCCATATGTAGAAGGTATGATTAACTACTTTAACTTGAGAATGCCTAATCAGCATATGACAAAAGAAGAAGTTAATAACATTATTGAATACTTTAAATGGGTAGACGAAAATGCGAATCTATTTTAAAAAATAGATATTAAATTACTTCAAAAAGAGGTCTGGATTTTAGAATCCAGATCTCTTTCCTCTTTCTCCCTTTTTTTACTTGACTTAAGTCAAATTAATAAACTTTATTTGTGGATATAATAATAAACTTTAATTTATAAACAAGGAATTATTATGCACCCAAGTTTAATAAAAGCTAAAATATTTGCATTTATAGCTTTATTGATTTTAACTTTTTCTTTTACTCTTCCAATGATAGCCTTTCATGGAACACTCAACAAAATAGAGGCTGGCAAAATTGATGAAATTTCTCCTTTATCTAAAGAAGTTTGGAACCTTTACAATAAAGGAAAATATAAAAGTGTGGCTACCCCAAAAAGTGCCCATAATAATCTTGATAAAATGATTGAAAGCGAATCGGAAATTGGACCGGCATCATTACCAATTTGGGCGGTATCATTAGAAGCGCCAAATTATCCCAAGAAAGCATTTCCAGAAGGAATACCTGTATATTTTCATTTTGATGGTTATAGCGGAGAGGTCCATGAAATGGATACGATTAACCACTATGTAGGTATGGATCCAATGTGGAGAGGTGGACATTTTGAACGCGCTATCGGTCCGTATGCCTTATTAATACTGTCGTTAGGAATAATTTTATTTATAATCTATGATAAAAAGATTGTTAGCTATATTATGCTTGTTCCGATTTTTTTACCACTTATTTTTATTGCTGATTATTCTTATTGGTTGTATTGGTTTGGACACAATTTACATGATTGGGGCGCTTTTAAAATCAAACCTTTTATGCCGACAGTTTTTGGTGATGGAAAAATTGCTCAATTTACGACGCATTCATATCCTACTATAGGTTTTTATATGTTGCTGCTTGTAAGTTTTTTCTCCTTACTTGCATTTTTTGCAAAACAAAAAGCATTGAAAGAAATACAAGACGAAGGAAAATAAGGGTTTTTAATGATACGAAATTTATTGCTTGGTATTACGACTATCATTATTTCATTAAGCGCAAATACTTTGCAAGATGCAATAGACAATGCACCTGCAGGTTCAATTTTGAAACTGCATGCCGGAATATATAAAGGCAATATTATAATCAATAAACCATTATCAATAATAGGGCAAGAAAAAGGTGTTATTATTGATGGTCAAAACAAAGGTATCGTGATTAAAGTTGAGAGTTCTTATGTAACATTAAAAAATCTTACTATAATAAATAGCGGCAGTAGACATGAAAATTTAGACGGTGCTATTTCAATGATTAAAAGAGGAAAGATGGGAAAGATAAAGCAGTGTGAAGTGAGTAACTGTATTATTAAAAACTGTCTTTTTGGTATAGATTTGCAGATGGTTGATAACTCGATTATTAGTTATAATCAAATTAGTTCTAAAAAACTTCCTCTTGGTTTACGGGGGGATGGTTTACGACTTTGGTATTCTAATAATAATTTAATAAAAAAGAATTCTCTTATTAAATCAAGAGATATGGTTGTTTGGTATTCTCACGGGAATACTATAGAGAAAAATTTTGGAAAATATAATAGATATTCCTTACACTTTATGTATGCAGGTAAAAATTTTATTAAAGATAATGTATACGAGAATAATTCTGTAGGTATATTTTTTATGTATTCACAAGACTCAATTGCGACAGGGAATATCGTAAAAAGTTCTTTGGGTGCTACAGGTATGGGTATAGGGCTCAAAGACGCTTCTAATTTTATTTTAAAAGACAATACTGTCATTTATTGTGCACAAGGTTTTTATATAGACAGGTCACCTTTTGAGCCCGGGACACATAACATTATAGAGGGAAATAAAATTTTATACAATGCAGAGGCCATGCATTTTCACTCTTTAAGTGTGAACAATATTATAAAAGATAACATTATAATGGGAAATATTGAAGATATTGTGAATGACAGTAAAAGAGACAGAATAGAAGAAAATGAAATTGAGGGTAATTATTGGGATAACTATGTAGGATTTGATAATAATGGTGACGGGATAGGAGATACACCGCATAAGGTTTACAGATATGCCGATCAACTTTGGATTTATAACAGTAATGTGAAGTTTTTCTATGGTTCACCGGTAATTTCATTATTAAACTTTTTAGCAAAACTTGCTCCATTTTCAAAACCGCTGTTTTTAATGGAAGATAAAAAACCAAAAATGAAAAAAGCAATTTAATAAAGGATAATTATGGCAAAAAAAGTACAAACAGACAGAAGAGATTTTGTTAAATATTCTACATTAGGTTTATTGGGTCTTGTTATGGGAGGTGGTATTGTTTTTAGCCCTTATCTCCAAGGAAAAGAAAATAAGCTAAGACCACCGGGAGCTGTTCCCGAAAAAGATTTTTTAGCATTATGTATTAAGTGCGGACAGTGTCTTCAGGTATGTCCTTATCATTCTATAAAACTTCATGATATTAATCACGGTGCAGGGGAAGGTACACCCTATATTGATGCAAATATCAGAGCATGTTATGCTTGTAATGCAGTACCGTGTGTTTTAGCATGTCCAAGCGGTGCCCTGGATCATAAAACAGAAAAAGCAGAAGATATCCGAATGGGAATTGCTGTTTTAGAGTTTCCCGATACTTGTTTAGGCATTAGCAATACGCCAATTCCAGAAGGCTATGATAATAAAATGCTGGCTTTTACAAAGAGTGTGAGGAATGAAACACCAGAAGAAGTGGAGTTACTTAAAAAGTTTATGGGTAGAGAAGGTCAAGCATGTAATTTGTGTGCAGATATGTGCCCGATACCTAATCCTTTAAGTGCAATTGCTATGGTTCCAGATGCCAAAGGTGGACAAAGACCTGAGATTTATGATGGGTGTATAGGCTGTGGTGCATGTCAAGATGTTTGCCCAACGTCTCAACCGTCAATCATAGTGAAACCCAGAATGACTTATGATGAGTATTATGGAAATAAAAGTAAAGGAATATCATGAATAAGCATATATTATTAGCATCAATTTTTTTCATAATGATTAATTTTACTGCCTGTGGAGATAAGAAGGATTCTGAACAAAAGAATGAAGTTCAGGCAAATACCGTTTCTGCCGGGAGTCCTAAAATTGAGGTAGTGGCAAATAAAAATGAGTATGCTATTAAAGTAAAATCAAGTGAAGATGAGATTGCAAAAGGAAAATCCGGTAATAAGAATTCTTTTTATTATGATTATGGAGAAAAAAGTGAATATGACCAAAATGCTCAGCCTGCAAATAAAGATGCCTCGGTTCGAGTAAGACCGAGAACGGTACTTGACGCTCAGATGCATATACGAAGCCCTTATGAAAGAGTTCAAATTTCACTCATTGCCAAACAACTTAGCCCTACATTTCGGCTTAAATGCTCTGCTTGCCATGATGATTATGCAAATGGTGTTCTTGGACCATCGCTTCTTGGGCGTAATGCTGATTATATTTATGACAAGATTATAGCGTTTAAAACAGGAAAGAAAAAAAATGTATTTATGAATGATTTGATTCATAATATGAGTGATGCAGAGATACGTGCAATAGCAGAAGATATATATAACTTTAATGTTCAAATTCAAAAGATAAGGAATAAATAAATGAAAAATATAATAGCAGGGATTTCTACACTCTTGATAGCTGGATTAATGGTATGGGTATATTTAAACGGAGGTGCTTATAATGGCGGAGAAGCCGGCAGAATCACTGAAGATATAGGCAATAGAGTAGCAACGGCGAAAATTGATAATAAACCGATAGAAAAAAGTGATAGAGAAAAAGAAAATGAAGCATTGACTGCCTTGCGAGATAAAGCAGGAAATATCGGTAGTTTTAAAGTAAGTGATGAGTACAAAAGTAAATGTGCATCTTGTCATGGAGTTGATGGGAGTGGTATGCAGTACGGTAAAAAGCTTATGGGTCCAAAACTATTTGGACAAAGTGCTGAGGAACTTTATAAAAAACTTGATGATTTTAAAGCCGGCAGAAAAGAAAATATGATTATGAGAGGCTTATTACTTCATTTGTCACAAGACGATTTACGAAGATTGGCAAATGAAATAGGAGAATTTCCAAAACGCGCTGAGGCACTTAAAAATTCTAAATAAGGCATAAAATGGATAAGTATAATAGTAGAGAAACTATAAAAAGAACATCGTTTTTATCAACATTTTTCACTACGACAAAAGAGGGAAAGAAGAAGCTTAGTATAAGAGCAAAAAGATGGCTTGTTGTTATTTTTGTGCATCTTCTCTTTTTTCTCTCTTTTGCTATTGATATTCAAATACTTGAGGGAACACTAAACGGTTCAAGGTTTTTAGGGTTTCACCTTATTGACCCTTTTACCACCTTGGAAATGTTGATGGCAGAACATCATTTGCATATTAACATTATCATTGGGGTGAGTACGATTACCATTTTTTATTTGCTCGTTGGCGGTAGAAGCTACTGTGCTTGGGTATGTCCTTATGGAATACTCAGTGAAATAGGTGAAAAATGGCATAATACTTTAGTTGCTAAAAAAATTATAAAAGATAGAAAGTTTGACCATCGCATCAAATACTTTTTTTGGGCAATTTTTTTAATTTTGGCAGGAACGAGTGGTTACTTAGTTTTTGAAACATTTAGTGTTGTCGGAATTTTGAGTCGTACAATCGCATATGGATGGAGTCTCTCTTTAATTTGGGTTTTGATTGTATTTGCTTTTGAAGTTTTCTTTGCCCGTCGTGCCTGGTGTACTTACATCTGTCCTATCGGTGCGACATATGGGATGATTGGAAAAGTATCTGCCCTGCGGATAGAGTGGAATGACAATTGTGACCATTGTATGGTCTGTAGTGATGTTTGTTTTGAAAATCAGGTTTTAGAGATTACAAAAGCAAAATATGACAAACAAAGAGAAGAAGAAGGTATTACACATGAGTACATAACTGGCGCAGATTGTACTTTATGTGGACGTTGTATAGATGTATGTCATGCCGATGCGTTAAATTTTGACTTCAGATTAAAAAGTTTGGTATAAATATGATACAGGTAAAGAATTTAACAAAAAAATTTGGTTCAAATATCTCTTTAGATAAGGTGAGTTGTGAATTTAAACAAAATGAATCTATCGCTTTAATGGGTGCAAACGGTGCCGGTAAGACGACACTTATTCGCTCAATTATGGGATATTATCATCCAAACAGCGGAGAAGTGCTCATTAATGGACTTAACCCTATAAAAAACAGACTAAATGTTTTAGAACATATTAGTTTTGTTCCACAGTTGCCGCCCCCAATTAAGCTAAGTATTGATGAACTTATTGCATATATAGGTGTGAGCGCTAAGGTAGACAAAGAGTTAATTAAGTATTATGCAAACGAGATGAAACTTGATATTAGTGCAAATCTTCACAAATCCTTTTTTAAATTAAGCGGGGGGATGAAACAAAAATTGCTTATTGCCATTTCCCTTGCTAAAAAAAGTGATATTATTATTTATGATGAGCCAACGGCAAATCTTGACCCAAAAGCAAGAGATGATTTTTACAGGCTGTTGAAACAAAACGAAGAAGACAAAGTTTTATTGTTTGTAACACACCGACTTGAAGAGGTGAAAGATTTGGTTAACAGACAAATTTATATGGATTTGGGAAAAATAGTATCAGATGAGAGGTTTTAGATGAAAAATCTATATTTAATAGCATATTTAGATTTAAAAGAGTCACTCCGAGCAAAGTGGTTTGTTGTTTATTCCCTTGTTTTTGGAGGCTTAATAGCACTCTTTTTTATAGCAGGTGTTACGGAGTCTCAAGTGATGGGTTTTAGCGGGCTCAGTCGTCTTTTATTGATGTATATTCAGATTACTATCGTTATTTTACCGATTTTTATTCTGATTACGACAGTGCGTTCTATATCCGGAGACAGAGACAGCCATGTGTTGGAGTATATGCTCTCCTTTCCTATATCTTTAAAACAATATTATTGGGGAAAAGTAATCGGCAGGTTTATTACTGTTTTTCTTCCTGTGTTTTTTGCAATGGTGATTGCTATTGTTTATGGTGCTTTTAAAGGAGCGGCAATACCTTGGAATATTTTCTTTCTCTATACAGGGCTTCTTTTTGCAATGAGTAGTGCTTTTTTAGGGATTGCATTTTTTATATCCTCTTTTGTAAAATCTTCAGAAGTAGCATTGGGGCTTTCATTTTTTATTTGGATATTTTTACTTGCATTTATAGATATCGCACTTATTTCGTTGATGATGCAAGAGAGAATGAGTTCAGGTTTGATTATTTTTATCAGTATGATAAATCCTATGGAAATTTTCCGTGTAGCAGCTATTTCTTTATTTGATCCACAGCTTACGGTTATGGGACCGGTAGCATTTTACATACTTGATTCAATGAGTCAAACAATGTTTGTTCTTGTTTCCATAGGATATCCACTTATTTTAGGTTTAGTGTTTGCATTTTTAGGGTATAAAATATTTGAGAAAAAAGATTTGGTTTAGGAGGTGTTATGATGAAAGTACTTGTCGGATTATTGCTGTTTTGTAGTTTGTTATTGTCTTATGAAATTAAATACAATAAAGATGATGTTGGTTACATACGACATTTAAAGTTATATGAATATCCATCATGGGTATCGGAAATAGAGTTGGCAAACGGGAAAAAAATACTTTTTTCTTCACCAAAAGGGATGTTTGAATTTTATTTGCATCCAGCTTCATGGTTTGGTCAGTATCATATTACAAAAGAGCAAGATTTTAAAAAATTATATGTTACAGATTTTCAAACAGCAAAAACGATTAATGCAAAAGGGGCTTTTTTTGTTTTTGGCAGTAATGAAATTTCACCTGCAGGTGATGATTTAGTCCCTTTTAATTCATATAAAGCTGCCGAGGATTTTTCAAAAAAACATCACGGTGCAAGAATTTTGAGTTTTAAAGAAATTACTTACGGACTTATAAAATTTCTAAATGGAGCAATATAATGAAAAAGCCTACACCGATAGATGAAGAGATACAACTTGATCCAAAAAGATATATAGTAAGTGAAACAGATGCAAAAGGGAAGATTACTTATGTCAATGATTATTTTATGGAAATAAGCGGCTATTGTGAAGATGAGCTTATCGGGCAGCCTCACAGTATAGTACGCCACCCAGACATGCCAAAAGTTGTATTTAAGCTTTTATGGGAAACTATAAAACAAGGGAAAAATATCAATGCCGTTGTGAAAAATATGGCAAAAGATGGACGATATTACTGGATATTTACTGAATTTGAAATACGTAAAAATACAGACACCGGTGAAATTATCGGTTATCATGCTTCACGAAAAACAATTTCAAAACATGTAATTGAAATTATGGCAGACTTGTATGCAGAACTTTTGGAAATAGAAAAAAAAGATGGTGTCGAAGCAAGTGAAAAACATCTTGTGTCTTTTTTGAAAGACAAAGGTGATGATATGGAATTTGCAAATATTATGGAAGAAATACATAGATTTTATTAAAATCTTGCAGGAGTAATGGAATATGTTAGTTTTTTTTCTGTTGCTGATTTCCCCTCTTTTGCTCTTTGCAAATGCTTTACAAAACGCAATAAACTCTGCACCTCCTTATGCAACGATAAAACTACAAAATGCTATATATAAAGGCAATATTTATATTAATAAGCCGCTGACGATTGTAGGAATGGGAAATAATGTTCTTATTAAGGGTGATGGGGTACACAGTGTTATTGTCATTAGAAGTTCTTATGTCACATTGCAACATTTGAAAATTCAAAACAGCGGGATGAATATGCAGAGTATTGATGCCGCAATATCTATGCGTGAAGTACAAAACTGTGAAATACGCGATTGTAATATTTCAGAAGTTTTATATGGTATAGATATGGATAGGGTTGATAATTCGATCATTTCTCATAATTATATAACGACAAAAAAAAATACGCTTCCTTTACGTGCAAATGCGTTAAAGCTTTATTATGCCGATTATAATATTATAGAATCAAATACTATTAAAAATGTACGTGATGTGACTTTAAATTATTCGCATCATAATCTTTTTCAAAAAAATAGATTTATAGGCAACAGATTTGCAACACATCTCTCTTTAAGTAACAATAACCGTTTTATAGAAAATTTATATAAATATAATTCTGTAGCAATGATGTTTATGGGTGCCAAAAATACAAAGGTGATCGCTAATAAAATATTGAGTTCTGATGGTGCTGCCGGAATTGGTGTGATGATAGGCAGTGTAGCAAACTTTGTTTTTAAAAATAATGTAGTCCGTTATAATGCCAAAGCACTCTATATTCAAGGACAGGAGAAAGCAAAAGGGATGAAGCGATATTTTATTGGTAACGAAATAGCTTATAATGGTGAAGCCTTCCACTTTCATGCTTCAATCAAAGATAATACGATTACAAATAATAAAATATTTTCAAATATTGATGATGTAGTTAAAGATGCCGGAAAAAATTTTGACGTGTCAAATATTGTAGAGTATAATTACTGGGACAGATATGAAGGCTTTGATACAAATAATGATGGCATCGGTGATAAACCTTTCAAGGTATATCAATATGCCGACCAGTTATGGCACTATAATCATAAAGTAAAATTTTTTTATGCCAGTCCGGTAATGAGTATGCTTAATTTTTTATCGCATTTGGCTCCTTTTATAGAACCTAATTTGATAATGGAAGATAAAAAACCTATCTTCCAACTTTTTTAACGCGTTTTACAACTTCGTTAAAGTCTATAATTTCTTGACCTTTTGTGATATCATCTTTTGATTTATGGGCAGAAAAGCCATAAGCCATGGGTGTAATATTTTCAGTATCATAGTAAGCTGTTCTGGCATTTATCCATTTTCCTGTTTTGGCGTCTGTTACCCAGATGACGGCTTTGTCCTTCCATGGAATTTGTTCATTATCAAACCAAAGTACCATACAGCCTATGTCATCAAAAAGATAATACTTTCCGGTAGAAGGGTTAATTACTTCAACTGTATTTTTTCTGTCGCTGATAACCATAGCGCAACGTGCGCACATATCTCTGTCGTAGTGGACTTCATGGACTTGAGAGCTAGATTTTTTGTCACACCCCGTTGTTGTGATGAGTGTAAGCGTGAGAGTGACGAACAAGAAGAATAATCGCATAAGTAAATCCTTTTTTTTGCGTTATCCTAACTTATTCTGATGATTTATATGATGATATACATCAATTAGTGTTGAATAACTTGAGCTTTTAAATCATTTTCATCAAGTTTTTCGCTGGCATATTTTATAACAACGACATGTTCTGTTTCATTTATAAACCATTCTGCGACATGTTCACTCTCCAGAGCATGTAATTTATCAAAATCAACTTCATCTTCAGGAATAATAAGATGCGAGTATCTGAGTGGATTTTTCATCTTCAAAGCGGTCCATATAAGCCATAAAATACTGATTGTTCCAATAGTGAAACCTAAAGTTTTTCGTGAACTCATGTCAAGGTAAAGTCCTGCAAAAGTACCGCCTAAAAAGGTTGCAAAGTATGCGGCAGAGTTGGCAATTCCAAGTGCTGCACCTTTTTGATGTACTTTTGCAAATTTAGAAATCATTGACTGTACGAGCGGTTCCATCATATTAAATGCAACAAAGAAAAAGATGACGGCTGTTATAAAAACGCCACTTGATGTTGTTGTTCCCATCATTATGAAAGACGCGGTAAATAAAAGGATAGAGAGTAAAAATATTTGCTTGGGAATATTTCTTTTTTCTCCAAACACGGCAGCAGGTCCCATGGCAATAAGCCCTGCAATCATAGCAGGAACATAGACCATCCATAGGTCACTTTTTCCCCAGTTAAAACCATATTCCGGTTTTGTTAAAAAGATGGGAATAATAACAAATGCAGCAGTCATAAGACCTTTTTGCATAGCATTGATAATAATCATACTTAAAAGGTTCGGATCTTTTAATATGTCAGATGTTTTTGTTTTACCGTGATAAATATGTTTGATTTTTGGGGGTGTCGGTACTTTGACAAATAAAACAACGATAGCTAAAACAGCTAACACCGCAGTGATAAAGAATATAGCACTTAAACCGAAATTTGCAGCAAGAACAGGACCAAGAGCCATTGCAACGGCAAAACTCATAGCGATGAATCCACCCATGATTGCCATAGCATGCCCGCGTTGTTTTTCTTCAACCAAATCGGCAATCATTGCCGTTACAACAGAGCCGATAGCCCCTGCACCTTGTAAAAAACGCCCAAACATTAATGTATATATATCAGTTGAATAGGCACAAATGAGAGAACCGATTAAAAATATAAGTAGCCCGAAAAGTATTGTCGGCTTTCTGCCGACCTTATCACTCATACTTCCAAAAGGTACTTGAAAAATAGCCTGAGTTAAAGCGTAACCCCCGACGATAACACCGACGAGAAAGGGTGTAGCACCTTGTAAATCAAGGGCATAAACAGAGAGAACCGGTAAAACGAGAAAAAGTCCTAAAAATCTGAGAAAAAGAATACTTGAGAGGGGTAAAACTTTTTTGAACATATAAATCCTTTTGTTTTATTGTATAATTTTGCAATTATAGAGCAACTATTATTTATAATTGATTTGCAAAAGATAAAAAAAATAATTTAAAAGATAATTTAAGGAAAAAAATTGAAAAAATTAGTTTTAGCAACATCAAATAAAGGCAAAGTCAGAGAAATAAAAGCACTCTGTAAAGAGTATGAAGTGATACCCTATACGGAACTAATTGATGCCTTTGAAATAATAGAAGATGCCAATACATTTAAAGAAAATGCACTGATTAAAGCAAGAGCGGTTTATAAGGCTTTGGATGATGAAAATGTTGTTGTGATGGCTGATGACAGCGGAATCAGTGTAGATGTGCTTGAGGGTGCACCGGGGATTTACAGTGCCAGATACGGCGGTGAGGATGCAGATGACAAAGAGAATTTAAAAAAATTAATGCAGGATATTGGTGCAAAAGGTGTGATGAGTTCTCCTGCGCATTATACGGCGGCGATTGCTATTGTGACAAAAGGGATTGAAAAAACGGTGCATGGCTGGATGTATGGAACGGCATTGACGGAGGCAAAAGGCGAGGGTGGTTTTGGATACGACCCGATGTTTATACCTCTTGGTTACGATAAAACACTCGGTGAATTGGATGAGGAGGTGAAAAAAGAACTTTCTCACCGTTCTCGTGCTTTACGCCTAGCGGGCAAAATCTTAAAAAGTTTATAAAAACTTACGACTCGCCAGGTAGAATGTTTTTTCTAGTTTATGTAGTAATGAATGTAAGTGGTTATTATATCTGCTAATTCTTTGCATGATATCTCCTTGTACATTAAAATGTCTCGCAAGAAAGATAAAGCAAAGAGTGTTCCATTAGTTAAATAGTGTTAAGAGTATCACACCAAAGAGAATTCTGTAAACACCAAAGGCGACAAAGGTAAATTTTTCCAAAAACTTTAAAAAGAGTTTGATTGTCAGATAGGCAACAACAAAAGCAACGACAAAGCCGAGTGCCAAAGCTTCAATATTCGCGGATGAAAACTCATGGTAATGTTTGAGTAAATCATACCCACTGACGGCACTCATTACGGGAAAAGCGAGTAAGAAACTAAACTCTGCACTGGCTTTTCTGTCTAAACCGACTAATAAAGCTCCGATTATAGTCGCTCCCGCACGTGAAGTTCCGGGAATGAGAGCAAAAATTTGAGCAATTCCTATCCAGAGTGATTGTTTGAGCGTTACATCTTCAACATTTGTTATGAGCTCTTTTTCTTTGGGTATATAAAATTTTTCAACCAATAAAAAGATAAATCCGCCTATAATGAACATAATTGCAACGATAGTAATGCTAAAAAGTTCTTTGATTTGATGTGAGAAGACAAAACCGACGGCACCGATAGGCAAAAAAGCAAGAAAAACTTTTGTCCATAAATCAATATGCTTGAGAGTAAATTTTTCTCTATAGTTGAGTACAACGGCTAAAATGGCAGCAAATTGAATAATGACTTCATAGGCTTTTGTGACATTTGTCTGGTCTATGCCCAAAAATTGACTTGCCACAATCAGGTGTCCGGTAGAAGAGATAGGCAGAAATTCGGTAAAACCTTCAATAATACCCAATATAACGGAATCGAAAAGTGTCATACAAAACCTTTTTTAAAAATTTAAACTTATTTCGATATAATACGAGGTTTTATTTTTAAACAACCTAAAACTCACAGGAAATTACATATGTTACTTTTTACACCCGGTCCTACACCAGTACCGCAAAATGTTAGAAATGCCATGGCTGATGAGACAATGCACCATCGTACCCCTGAATTTGAAGCTATTTTTGAAAAAACACGAAAACATCTTTTTGAACTTTTTGCTACTGATGAAGTTGTTATGATTGCATCAAGCGGAACAGGCGCTATGGAAGCAACAGTAGTCAACCTGTGTAAAAATACACTTTTAAGTGTCAATTCAGGAAAATTCGGCGAGCGTTTTGGAAAAATTGCCAAAGCACACGGACTCAAAAATATTGAGATAAAAAATGAGTGGGACACACCTGTCAGTGTTGAAGATGTTGTTGCCGCTGTAAAATCCAACAGCGACATTGATGCTGTGGCTGTGCAGATTTCTGAGAGTGCGGGCGGACTGAGACATCCCGTGGAAGAGATAGCAGAGGCGCTCAAGGCAATCAATCCGGATATTATGATTATTGCGGACGGGATTACCGCTGTCGGTGTTGAACGTATAGATGTGACAAATATTGATGCGTTGATTGCAGGCAGTCAAAAAGCACTTATGCTGCCTCCAGGACTTGCCATTATCGGACTCAGCAATGCCGCGATAGATAAAATCGGCGAGGGCAAAGGCTACTATTTTAACCTTGCGTCCGAAATCAAAAAACAGCGCCAGAACACGACAGCCTATACTGCTGCTACGACACTTGTTATCGGTCTTTTGGAAGTTTTGGAGACAATAAAAAAAGAGGGTGGTTTCGGTGTGCTATATTGCAATACAGCCAGACGTGCCAAAGCGACAAGAGCGGCACTCGAAGTGATAGGTTTGCACTCTTACCCCAAAGTGCCTGCTCAAAGTATGACAACCATTGATGACAAAGATGCGGCAAAAATTCGCTCCGCTTTAAAAGAGGAGTACGGGGTAAATGTAGCCGGCGGACAGGACCATTTAAAAGGTAAAATATTCCGTATAAACCAGATGGGCTTGATTGCACCGCATGAATCTCTCTGGGTTGTCAATGCGATAGAGTTGATCTTGCACCGTTTGGGACGTTTGGAGTATGCGGGCATTGCTTCAAAAGTTTATAATGAGGTTTATTTTAAAACCGCATTAGAAAAAAAAGAGGTATAAATGATACTTGAACATGAAATACCCAATGGTTCAAAGCTTTATTTTGGCAAATCCGCCAAGATAAAACGCCAGATAGAAAAAACTGCAAGTGATATTCTTGATGCAAATGGCTACGAAGAGATAGTAACTCCTGTGTTTTCCTACCATCAGCATCAGAGTATTGCAGATCAAAGAGAGCTGATTCGTATAAATGATGAAAAGAACAATGCGCTTTCTTTACGTGCAGACTCGACAATTGATGTTGTACGTATTATAAAAAAAAGACTCGGAAGCAATACGAAACAGAAAAAGTGGTTTTATATCCAGCCTGTGTTTACCTACCCGACAAACGAACAGTATCAGGTCGGTGTGGAATTTATGGGGGAGAAAAAACTCTCTTGTGTGGCAACACTGGCAATAGAGATTTTTGAACGCTTACATGTAAAGCCTCTGATGCAGATTTCCAATATTAAGATACCCGAGTTGCTGGTTGCAATGTTTGATGAACTGACTATAGATGATTTCAGACATATCAATATTGACAAGTTTTTGAATCTCAAAGTCGAATGGCTGAGCGAACTTGTTTATCTGCAGTATGTAGAACAGATAGATGATGTGCTTCACAAGGTACCCGAAGCAATCAAAAAAGAACTCTTGAAGATGAAAGAACTGTGCGCGGAAATTGCCTGTGAAAATGCTGTTTTGGCACCAATGTATTATGCAAAAATGCTTTATTATGATGAGCTGTTTTTCAGATGCATAGTAGGCAATGAAGTCTATGCACGGGGCGGAAGATATAAAGATTCAGATTTAACATCTGTAGGGTTTGCAATTTATACAGATACTTTGTGTGAAGCATTAGAGCAATAGAAAAAGAGGAAAAGAAAATATGTATACAAATAAAGCAGATGTGATTGTCGGAATCCAGTGGGGAGACGAAGGCAAAGGCAAGATTGTTGATAAACTTGCAATGGAATATGATATGGTTTGTCGCTCCCAGGGCGGGCACAATGCGGGACATACGATTTGGGTGGACGGAGTCAAATATGCACTGCATCTCATTCCTTCGGGTGTTTTGAATCCAAAAGCCGTCAATGTAGTGGGTAACGGTGTTGTTCTCTCTCCTGTTTCTATTATCAAAGAGATGGAGCAGTTTGAAAATCTTGAGGGACGTCTTTATATTTCAGATAAAGCACATCTCAATCTTGCATACCATGCAGAGATTGACCAGGCAAAAGAGAAGCTCAAAGGCGATAAAGCAATTGGAACGACAGGAAAAGGGATAGGACCTGCCTACTCTGACAAAATCAACCGCATCGGACATCGTGTGGGCGAACTGCTGGATCCTGAGAAGTTGTGTCAGACTATTTTGGACTATTTTGCGCTTAACAAGCCTATTTTTGATGTTATGGATCTGCATGCACCGAAAAAAGAGGAACTTTTGGCAGAGCTTAAAGGCTATAAAGAAAAGTTGGCACCTTATATTACGGATACAACACAGATGGTATGGCGGGCTCTGGACAGTGAAAGCAAACGTGTTTTGCTTGAGGGTGCCCAGGGAACGATGCTTGATATCGACCACGGAACCTATCCGTATGTGACTTCTTCTTCAACGGTGAGTGCAGGAGCCTGTACCGGTCTTGGACTCAATGCAAAAGATATCGGTAAAGTGACAGGGATAGTCAAAGCCTACTGTACCCGTGTGGGTAACGGGCCTTTTCCGAGTGAAGACCTCGGTGAAGCCGGTAGACGTCTTGGTGAACAGGGGAATGAGTTTGGAACGACTACAGGCCGGGCAAGACGCTGTGGCTGGTTTGATGCGGTTGCAACCCGTTATGCAAGCCGTCTGAACGGATGTGACGAACTTGCACTGATGAAACTTGATGTTCTTGACGGTTTTGATGAGGTAAAAGTATGTGTTGCCTATGAATATAAGGGTAAAACTATCGACTATGTACCGATTGATCTGGAAAATGTCAAACCGGTTTACAAAACTTTTAAAGGCTGGGACAATTCAGTGGGCGTGAGAACTTTTGAAGAGTTGCCGGCATCTGCGCAGGATTATGTGAAACTTATTGAAGAGATAAGTAAAACAAAAGTCGGTATAATTTCTACATCACCGGAAAGAGAAGATACAATAATTTTATAAGGATACGCCGTGAAAACACGTTTTACCTCTTTGGTACATGTAAAGAAAAACATTATGCAAAAGAGTGAACGTGTTTTGCAAGAGGCAAATACAAACCTGCAAAAAGCAAAAAAAGCGCTGGAAGACTCTCTGGCGTTTTTGCAGGAAATTTCTCTCCCCTCACATGGAAAAATAGCAGAATTTATGGCAGGAAGGGCACTTTTGGATGCACAAAGAGCCGTGATACAGCATAATCAGGAATGGTTGCAATATGCAAAAAACGAAGTAGAACAGGCAAAAGAGGCATTGAAAAAAAACATGACAGAGTATGAAAAGTATAAATATTTAGAATATGAAGAGATAAAAAAAGCACTCAAAAAAATAAAAATCAAAGAGGCAAAAGATTTGGATGAAATTGCTCTAATGACCTATACAAACACAAGCAAGGAAGCCTCTTGAGATATCTTTTACTTACAGCATTTCTCTGCTCTTCACTTTTTTCGATACAAAACAGTGACAAACTTTTTGAATGCACACAAATATTCAACGAAAGAAAAAATGAACTTTTGGTTGAACTTGAACGTATAGATGAGCAAAAACAGGCATTAAATGCCTTGAAAACGGCTACTGAAGAGTTATTGAAACAAAAAGAGGCAAAACTTTCTTTGAAAGAAGAGGAAGTGAATGCCAAACTGGAGCAGATCAGCGAAAAAGAGAAGAAAATAAAAGCAATGCTTGAGCAAGATGCGCAAATTCTCAAAGAGCTGAAATCGACAAAAATGAATAAAATATCGCAAACATTTGCAAAAATGAAAGCAGGGGCTGCGGCAAATGTACTCTCGGACATGGACGAAATAGAAGCAGTGGCTATTTTGCAGTCTCTCAAACCAAAAGTAGTAGGAAAAATATTAACCAAGATGGATCCAAAAAAAGCATCAAAGTTAACGCAACTATTAGCTAAATAATTGTAAAATACTTAAATTTAATTTATAAGCAGGCTGAATCTATGAAAATATCTCTTAAAACTATTCCCCATATCGCAAATAAAATTGCTGTTGATTTAAACAAAAGCGGTGCTGTTACAATGACAAAAGGGCTTGAAAATGTCGCACTTGAGGCACAGAAAGTATTGGAAGAGAATGTCAAGCAGGAGATGGCTCTTGAGAAAAAAGTAGATGAAATCTGTATGGACAATGAAGAAGAGATTGAGTTTATGCTTGCAGACGAGAGACAGCTTTTCTTTATGATTAAGAAAAAACTGGCTCCCGAATACGGGGTGATTTTAGATTATGAGGAGCGGTACTCGGATATATCGCACAAAATTCTTGATGAACTTTATGAAGAAGATTTGATTCATTTTGAAGTAACGGAAAATCGTATTAAAAATATTATTTACAATGCCATTACTTCTTTTATTGCGGATGCGTCGGAAATTGAAGATGCCGTAATGGACAAAATTCGTTCGTACAAGAGAAAATTTATTCCCGGAACAGATGAGTTTGACATCTTGCATGAAAAACTTTACAGAGAAGAATTAATGAAAAGAGGAATGGAGTAAGCGTATGAGTTATTCATTGAAAAAAGCCTGGATATATTTGGAGAACGGTACTTTTTTGGAAGCAAACAGTTTTGGTGCAGACAAAACAGAGGTCGGCGAAATCGTTTTTAATACCTCAATGAGCGGCTATCAGGAGATAATGAGTGATCCCTCGTATGCCGGACAGTTTGTTACTTTTACAATGCCGGAGATCGGAAATGTCGGTGTGAATGAGCAGGATATGGAGAGCGCCAAGGCGCATGCCAAGGGAATGATAGTGCGAAAATACCAGGGGCGTTATTCAAATTTTCGTGCACAAAACTCTTTGCATGATTTTTTGATTGAGAACAGTGTGATGGGTATTTGTGATATTGACACACGCTATCTGACAAAAATGCTCAGAAGCGAAGGTTCCATGATGATGGTTGCTTCAACACAAATAAGCGACAAAGAAGAGCTGAAACAGATTCTCCAAAACGCTCCCCGCATTGAAGATGTAAACTATATAGAGCAGGTCAGCACAAAAGAGCCGTATCAGCATACTTCAAGCACTTTTTCATACAGAGCATTCAAGTATGACGAAGCACCAAAAGCAGAAGCAAAAATCGTTGTCATTGACTTTGGTGTCAAGCGTAATATTTTAAATGAACTTGTGAGTGCAGGCATCGAGGCAGAAGTCATCCCAAATGATTTTATAGCCGAAGACCTGATAGAAAAATATCATGCAAAATTAATTGACGGCGTCTTTTTGTCAAACGGTCCCGGAGATCCGCTGGTACTTAAACGCGAACAGGAGCAGATTAAAAAGCTTATAGATGCAAAAGTGCCTATGTTTGGAATATGTCTGGGGCATCAACTGCTCTCAATTGCTCACGGATATGATACTTTTAAATTAAAGTTCGGACATCACGGTGGCAACCATCCTGTCAAAAACGAAAAAACCGGACTGGTTGAGATTACAGCACAAAATCATAACTATAACGTTCCGGACACTATTACAGAGATTGCAGAGGTGACACATACAAATCTTTTTGACGGAACCATTGAAGGCTTACGTTATCATGAAGCGCCTGTATTTTCAGTCCAGCATCACCCGGAAGCTTCCCCCGGTCCCAAAGAGAGCCGCTATATATTCAGTGAGTTTTTATCTTTGATAAGAAGATAAAACCCTCTCTTTTTTCGTAATTTTCTTATAGCAAACACATAATTCCTAATTAATTGCTTCCTTTTAGAATGATATTAAAAAAAGTGTCATTTTTATGTCACTTTTAAGATAGATTAAACAAATCTATTGTTAATATACAAATGTTGATTAGTCTTTTGAGTGTATTTATACATTTAAAGACTTAATTGCTTTGAATCTTAAGGAGGCTATATATGGAGAATCGTCCATTAGAGTACGACTATACGGTTGCAAAGATGTTCATGTTGACAACAATTGTTTTAGGAATTGTTGGTATGAGTATCGGTGTATTTATTGCATTTGAACTTGCATTCCCTGGATTGAATACAATCTTTGGTGCAGGTTTGGCTGAATATACAAACTTTAGTCGTCTTCGTCCATTGCATACTGACGCAGTTGCATTTGGTTTTACGTTAAGTGGTATTTTTGCTACGTGGTATTATGTTGGTCAGAGGGTACTGAAAGTATCTATGGCAGAATCTAAATTTCTGATGTTTATCGGTAAACTTCAATTTTGGTTATATGTTATCGGTGTTGCGGCAGTTGTTGTTTCACTGTTTATGGGAATTACTACCTCAAAAGAGTACGCTGAATTCGAATGGCCTATTGATATTGCCATTGTTGTTGTATGGGTACTGTGGGGTGTAAGTATCTTTGGTCTTATCGGTATTCGCCGTGAGAAATCATTATATATTTCTATCTGGTATTATATTGCTACTTTCTTGGGTGTGGCTATGTTGTATCTGTTTAACAATATGGAAATTCCTACAATGCTGGCAACTTCTGCAGCAGGTGAGACAGGAATCGGTGCATGGTATCACTCTATTTCTATGTATGCAGGTACTAATGATGCGCTAGTACAGTGGTGGTATGGACACAATGCGGTTGCATTTGTATTTACTGTGCCTATTATTGCTATGATTTATTACTTTTTGCCAAAAGAGTCCGGACAGGCGATTTACTCTTATAAATTGTCTTTACTTGCATTCTGGGGTTTAATGTTTGTATATCTTTGGGCCGGTGGTCACCACCTTCTTTACTCAACTGTTCCTGACTGGATGCAGACTATGGGTTCTGTTTTCTCGGTAATTCTTATTTTACCGTCATGGGGTTCAGCGATCAATATGCTTTTGACAATGAAGGGTGAATGGCAACAGGTTGCAGCATCTCCATTGATTAAGTTTATGGTTCTTGCTTCAACTTTCTATATGTTCTCAACTTTGGAAGGACCTATCCAGGCGATTAAATCTGTTAATGCTATTGCACACTTTACTGACTGGATTGTCGGTCACGTACATGACGGTACTCTTGGTTGGGTCGGATTTATGATTATTGCTGCGCTTTACCATATGGCTCCGCGTGTATTCAAACGTGAACTGTATTCTAAAAGTCTTATGGCTGCACAATTCTGGATTCAAACTTTAGGTATCGTTTTATACTTTACTTCTATGTGGATTGCAGGTATCACTCAAGGTATGATGTGGCGTGCTCACGATGAGTTTGGAAACCTGGCATATTCATTTATGGATACTGTTGATGTATTGCATCCTTACTATGCTTTACGTGGTACAGGTGGATTGTTATATCTTATCGGTTTCTTTATGTTTGCTTATAATATTTACAAAACTATGTCGTCTCGTCCTGTGGAAGAGTCTGAATTACAAAATGCTTCGCCTATGGGCGCTTAAGAAAGGGAGGATTATATTATGTTTCATTGGTTAGAAAAACACCCGTTCTTTTTTGCGGTAGGTGTATTTGTAGTAATTGCGTTTGCGGGTTTGATTGAAATCGTTCCAAACTTTGCACAGGCTTCTCGTCCTGTTATCGGAACTAAACCGATAAGTCTGTTAGAACAGGCCGGTCGTGATGTTTATATCAAAAACAGCTGTAATGCCTGTCATTCACAGCTTATTCGTCCGTTTAAAGCGGAGACTGACCGTTACGGTCACTACTCTTTAAGTGGAGAGTATGCATATGACAGACCATTCCTTTGGGGCTCAAAAAGAACAGGTCCGGATTTACACAGAGTAGGAAATTACAGAACAACGGAGTGGCATGAAAACCACATGAAAGATCCAAAGTCTGTAATGCCGTCAAGTATTATGCCTGGTTATCCGTGGATGTTTACAAACAGTGCAGATATAGACACTGCATATGCGACACAGTTGACAAATGCACAGTTCTTTGGTGTACCGTATAACAAGCCTGTTCCTATGAAAGACGGCTCAACTACAGTAGTTAAAATGGCAGATTCTGTTGCTCAAGCACATGCTATGGCACTGGAAGAAGCGAAAAAAATTACAGCGAAAATGAAAGATCAAGACGTTAAAGATGCAGTGGCACGTGGTGAAATACCTGAAATAGTTGCATTAATTGCATATTTAAACAGTCTTAAATAGCAAAGGTGTATATAGTGGATTTTAATGAATTTGCCGCGTATGCGTATTTCTTTTTAATAGTTTTTTTGGTGGTTGCAACATATTCGTATGTGTATCATCTTTATACAAAAAAGAAAGATGCTACCGGAGTTGATTATGAACACTATAGTAATATGGCACTGAAGGATGATATAGGGGATACTCCGGTAAAACCTGTATCAAAGACAGAAGAAAAATAGGAGAGATATATGAATAAGCTTTATCTTTGGGGAATTATCATAACGGCTGCAATGTTGGCTGCAACATATGCAACAGTTGGATACCAAAAAGGCGGTCTCAATGATGATATCGTCAATATGCTTGCAATTGCAGGGGCTGTGGCACTTGTAATAATTACAGTATTTGTGGTTATCAAGTATGTTCGTCAGATGCAGGTTGATCAGGCAACTGGTGAATTGGCAGATGAGTCATGGGACAACATAGGTGAATATAAAAACCCGGTACCTTTTGGTTGGGCAATTATGTTTTTAGGTACAATGATTTGGGGTATGTGGTATTTTACAATCGGGTATCCAGTAAATGCATTTTCTCAAATCGGTCAGTACAATGAAGAAGTAAAAGAAAAAGATGCTGACTTTGAGAAAAAATATGCAAACATCAAAGGTGAACAACTTGTAAACATGGGTGAATCTGTTTATCTGGTTGAGTGTGTTGCCTGTCACGGTCTCAATGCTGACGGTAATAATGAGGTTGATGCGGCAGATTTAAACCGCAGAATATCTGCTAAAAGTGTGAAGTATGTTATCAATCACGGTTCAAACAACAAACTTTTAGGAACAGAGATGCCGATGCCTGATCGCAACGGTCTTTTCAATGCAGCAACCGGTGCATTGATTACAGACAAAGAGATTGATGAAGTGGCTGATTATGTTGCAGGCGGATTAAAAGATGCAAACAGTGCAGGTGCGGCAGTATTTGCAAATGTATGTGCTGCATGTCACGGTCCTGACGGAAAAGGCATGGCATATGTTGCTCCGGATATTGCAACTTGGAACCAAAAACTGATCATCAATGTTCTAGATTACGGTAAAACAGGGGCTATTGGTAAAATGCCAGCAATGGACAGACTGAACCCTAAACAAAAAGAAGCTATTGCAGCATATGTGATGAGCTTAAGTAAAGGAGAGTAGCATGAATGAAAATAGAAGTGTTTTTGCTCTTGATGGTGTAACGGGTATGCTGATTGCAACTGTTTTACTACTTAGCATATTGGCTTTTTTAAGTGTCAATGCTGTAAGTGTACAACATGCTCAAGCTGAAAACTTTTATAAGATAAAAGATGAAAAATCAATTAAGATGTTTAGTACCGAAAATGCTAAGCATGTTGTTGATGTGAAGTAAGGAGTTTAGAATGGAAAAAATTATTTCTTGGGGCCTTGTAATTATGGCTGCATATACTCTTTGGGCTGTTGTAACTCCAAATCATCTTTATGTTGGTTAGGAAGTTTATTTGAAACTTTTAAGAAGAGGGCTTTATGCCCTCACCCTCATACTGTTATTCCAAACACATTTATTTGCAGAGTATTTATATAAAGATGAAGTGATACACAACCCAAAATTCACGGAAGAGGTGGAAACCTTAGGGAGTACGCTTTATAAGAAAACAGGGATTTCTTTACGCCTGATGATGCTTAAAGAACTGCCAAAGAATATGACGATGTACGAATATGAAAAAAAAATATTATCGCAGTTTCAGGAACCGACAATATTGTTGACATTCTCTGAAATGAATTCGCAGGTAGATATAGAAGCAAATGATCAGTCTTTATATAAATATTTTGACAAAAAACAGGTACTGAGTCCGGTTACGTCCTATGTACAGGCTTTTATGATGGCAGCCTTTTATGCAAAAAGCTGGGATGACTTTGTCAGCATTATGAGCAATACCGGAGGGACTATTTTGCCTCTTTTAGGCGGAAAAGCAAAAAAAGGAATGGTCGCAGACAAATATTCTGCGGCAATGTTTAACGGTTACCTGGATATAGCGCAGCAGATAGCAAAAGCCAAGGGTGTCAAGTTGGGACATGGATTTGACAGTGATGCAAATCAAACGTCTTTGTTTTATGTAAGAGTATTATTCTATGGTTTTATTTTATATGGTATAGTTATGCTTTTTAAAAGAAAAATTTATAAAATGAGGCATAAAAATGAGCATTATAAAAAGTGGTAGACTCTGGCCTTATGCAATAGGGCTGGCAATTACAGGTGTTTTTGGCTTATGCGTATGGACAATTATAGAAACAAGCAAGGCTGACATACAGCCGAGTGATGATTATATGACAAAATACCAGGATGCAGATGCAAATGCAAACAAACTTATCAAACAGAGAATAGCTTTTGACAAAGCATATAAACTGAAATTTGTTTCAGACAGAATTTCAGAAAATGGTTCGGATGTAAAGTATGCCCTCACTACAAAAGAGGGCAAAGCGGTCAAAGGCGCAAAAATGATTTTGGAAATCAGCCGTCCTGAAGTTGACACCTACACAAAAACACTCAAAGATCCTGTGTTTGAAGAGGGTCTTTATGTATTTCATGATGTGAAATTTCCAAAAACAGGGGTTTGGAACCTGTTGTTAAAAGTAGATGTCGGTGACAAGAGCAGATTTTATGCTATCAAAACAGATACCCGCATCATAAACGACAGAAGCATCCAGGAAGCTTCGCAGTACTAAATATGGAAGAGACAACCATAGTCCTTCCGACTGCCCGTGCTATTCGTCACGAGCAGCTTGCTGCACAAGAACAGACACTCTTTTTACCCAACTACATTACTATGAGCGATTTTATCGCCAGACTCACGATTGTAAAAGGCTATAAATTTATAGATGATGAGAGCAGAATACTGCTTTTGCTTGAAGCATCAGATTTTAAAGGCTTTGCAAACCTTCAGATCGAGCGGAATTTTTTTACCTTTACCAAAAATTCTTCGTATATCTTTAAATTTTACGAAGAACTGAGTGCAGAACTTTATGATATCAATCTACTCAGCAGTGCCGATGTCTATGCCGAGTATGAAGAGCATATTGTCATTTTGCAAGAACTTTACAAACGTTATGAAAAACTGTGCAATGAAAAAAAACTGCTTGACAGAATATTTTTGCCAAAGCTTTACGAATTTAACGAAGCGTATGCAAAAACACATCAAAATGTGACGATTTATTTAGACGGGCATCTGACAAACTTTGAGCTTGAACTGTTGCAAAAGGCAAAGTCGTTTATGTCTATAAAACTCCGTTTCTGGGCGACGCGCTTTAATGAAAAGATGCAAAACAAACTGGGCGAACTCGGGTTTGAACTGGAAGCCGGATTTATATATGAACTTGACTTTAACAACATAAAAACGCTCACAAAAGAAAAAATACCTACAGATTATAAGCTTACATGTAACAGTTTCAGCGAATCTCTTTTGCAGGTTGCCTTTGTACAGCAGAAAATCTATGAATTTGTACAAAAAGGATATAATCCCCAAAACATTGCTGTCATTTTGCCCAATGAAACCGCAGCACCGATACTTAAAAGCTTTGATGAAAAGTGCAATCTGAACTTTGCAATGGGGGAGTCTTTTCGTCACTCCGGAGTTTATAAAAAAATCGAAGCAACATTAAATGCGATAGAACAGGACTCAAAAGAGAATGAGGCACGTATACAAAGAGTAGGAGATGAGCTTTTTTTGCTCTTGCACGGACTCTACTATAAAAAAGTTTCAGAGATTGATTCTATACAAAAAATGCAGGAAGTGGCTGCTTTTTTTACCAATAGACAGGAGAAGAAAATATTGAACGAGGAGTTGCATAAAATAGAAAAACTTTTGCCTTTTATGCAGGATATGAGTGTAAAATCACTCTTGAATATTTTTATGCAGCGTCTGGCTTTGAGAACTGTGGATGATGTCCGTGGGGGCAAAGTGACGGTAATGGGAGTACTTGAGACAAGAAGTGTTCATTTTGATGCAGTAATTATTATAGATTTTGATGACAAAAATGTTCCAAAACGCAGTGATAAAGATATGTTTTTAAATACACAGATACGAAAAGCTGCCTCTTTGCCAACGATGGGAGACAGGGAAAGCCTGCAGAAACATTACTACCAAATGCTGATTTCACGCTCAAAAGAGGTGGCAATCGCCTATGTCAACTCAAGTGAGAGCAGCGGTTCAAGGTTTTTAAAACAACTCGGCATTACACAAAAAAATGAGCACAGAGAACTGGACTACGCTGAAATTCTCTTTCAAAAAAGAGAGGCAGGTTTTCAAAAAGAAGAAGAGATAATAGAGGAGTACAGTTTTAAAAATGTAGCGCTCTCTGCCAGCAGGCTCAAAACCTTCCTTACATGTAAGCGTAAATATTACTATAAATATATCCAACATATAAAAAACCATGAAATACCAAAAGATATGCCTCAGGAGTATGAAATAGGCAATGTTGTTCACAGTGCATTAAAAGCAGTCTATGAAAAGCAGAATTTTTATACGGATACCGAAAAGCTCAAAAAAGATATCAACAAAGCTCTGGATGATTTTTGCGGAGAGAGTGAGCTTGACAAGTATCTCGTTGAAATGCAAAAAAAACGTCTGGAGGCTTTTGCGGAGGCTGAAATAGAGCGGTTTAAAAAAGGCTGGAAAGTATTCAAAACAGAAGAACTTTTAGAAACGAATTTTGCAGGCATGAAAATTGTCGGTCAAATAGACAGAATAGATAAAAAAGAAAATCTTATTGAGGTGCTTGACTATAAAACAGGTGCCTACATGCTTTACAATAAAAACAACTACACAGAGGCAACGGACTTTCAGCTTGAATTTTACGCTCTTTTGGCCGGCGGTTTTGGAAACGTTGAGCGTTGCGGTTTTTATGATTTGAAAGAGTCTCAAATCATCCCGGAAGCATTTTTGCAAGAAAAAACAGAAATATTAAAATCTCATATCAAAGATCTTCTTTCCATAGAGTCCGTCAACTTTGAAAAATGTGAAGAGACAAAGCCCTGCCAGTTTTGTGAATATGCCATCATGTGTAATAGAGATTAATTGTAAGTATAATGCAAAATATTATTTATGAATACAGTAAAATTGAAAATAAAGGTCTGAAAAGCCATATCATCAACACGCCTAAACTATATAAATATTTTAAACTTGATTGGAATGTTTTATAATCACGACAGTATTGTGGGATATTGAATTTTGGGGCATTATACATTTGTAAAAGAGTATTTTTATGCCGATGAAAAAAGTGCAGATGAAATAACGGAAGAGGTCTTGAGAGAAAATAATGGCTAAGTTTGTTATTTACAGAAATGCTATAATACACTTAAGAAAGCAAAAAAGAGGTATATTATTATGACAAAACGTGATGTACTTAATTATTTAAAAGAGCATTACCCCGAGTTCCATAAACAATATGCGGTTGAAAAAATTGGATTGTTCGGAAGTTATGCAAGAGATGAAGCAACACCGCAGAGTGATATAGATATTTTTGTAAAAATGAGACCTAATATGTTTGATATGATTGCAATAAAAGAGCAGATAGAAGAAGATTTGCATATAAAAGTGGATATTGTGCGTGAACATAAAAATATGAAACCTTTTTTCCTGGAAATGATTCAAAAAGATTTGATTTATGCTTAATGATAAACAAAGAATGATTTTATCCACACTTGATGATATACGAATATCATTAGAACTCATTATTCAAAGATGCCAAAAAATAAATTCGAGTGATGATTTTTTAGAAAACGATGAGGGACTTTTAAAACTTGATAGTATCTCAATGCGACTAATTGCTATTGGAGAGGGTTTTAAAAATATTGATAAATTGTCTGAGGGAAAAATATTGCCTCAGTATCCAAATATTCCGTGGAGACAGGTAAAGGGAGTGCGAGATGTTTTATCTCATCACTATTTTGATTTGGATGCGGAGGTAATATTTGAAATTTGTCAAAATGATATACACAATCTTTTAGAAGCAACTGTTGAAATAATAAAAGATCTTCATGTCTAAGTTTAAAAATAATCTTGCCTACGAAGCGAGTGCGGGGAGCGGGAAGACTTTTATGCTTGTTGTGCGCTATCTTTCTCTACTTTTTAAAGGTGCGGAGCCTGCGAAGGTTTTGGCTCTTACTTTTACAAATAAAGCGGCTGCCGAGATGAGTGAGCGGATTGTCGAGACACTGCAGGCATTGGAATCACGTATGGAATTGCATGAAATTGCCAAAGAGTGTGGGATGTCTGACAAAGAGATTTTGGCAAAACGGTCGCAGATTTTGGCCGAGTTTTTAAATGCACATACGAAGATTATGACGATAGACAGCTTTTTCGCTCAGATTTTGAGAAAATTTTCTCTGTATGCCTCTTTGATGCCCGATTTCTCAACGGCGAATGCCCAGCATGAAGTCAAACTGATGTCTCGTTTTTTAAAAGAAGTCAGTGTTGCCAACAAACGCAAGACACTTATCAATCTCTCTTTGGAATCAAACAAACGTGTCAGTGACATTTTTGCGCTGCTGGATGATTTTTATCTTAAAAAAGAGGAACTTTCTCATCTGAAGTTTCAAAAAAAATCGATACAGGCGTATGAAGAGGAGGCGATGCAAGGGCTCTCTCTTTTGCAAAATATTGTAAAAAACTGCAAAGAGGCATCGGTGACACTGCAAAAAGCCGTTGTTGCCCAAAATTTTGAAGCACTCAAAGCAAAAACATGGGTCTATAAAGAGAGCCTGAACTACTGGGTCTTTAAAAAATGCTTCAGCCCTGCAATGGATGCAGCTCTGTTGCAAATTCAGCGTGCCGTACAGGCGCATGCAAAGGCAAAAGAGCAGAATTTTTTCTATGCTCTGAATGAACTTGTTGCACTTTACAAAAAGGCAAAAAAAGCACTCTATGTAGATGAGGGAGAACTCAGTTTTTCTGATGTGACGCTTCTGGTGTATGAGATTTTGCACCGTCTCAATGAGAGCGAATTTCTGTACTTTCGCCTCGATGCAACGATAGAACATATGCTGCTTGATGAATTCCAAGATACCAGCATATTGCAGTATGAGATTTTAAAACCGCTTATCACAGAGATAACTTCGGGTGCGGGTGTCTGCAGCGAGGGAAGTTTTTTCTTTGTGGGGGATGTTAAACAGTCTATTTACCGTTTTAGGGGAGGTGTGTCGGCTCTTTTTGGGGAGGTGGCAAAAGAACACCGCACCGAGGTAAAAAAACTTTTGACAAACTACCGTTCGCAAAAAGAGGTTATAGAGTTTGTCAACAGAGTCTTTGCGGATAAAATAAAAAACTACACTCCTCAGCTTGTTCGCAAAGAGGCACAGGGCGGTTTTGTCGAAGTGATTGCAGATGAGGAACTTTTGGATGCACTGGTTGAGCAGGTAAAGCGCTTGATAGATCTTGGCGCAGATGTGAATGACATTGCCGTTTTATGTGCGACCAACAGTGACGGACAGGTCATTAAAAACGTACTTGATGAACAAAATATAGAGGTTGTGACTGAGACAACCACAAAGCTTATCAACCAAAGAAGTGTCAAGGCTGTTTTGGAGTATTTGAAATATCTCTATTTCAGAGAAGAGATTTACAGACAGAACTTTTTTGCTTTGATAAATCAGGAGGTCAGGGCTGTTGCCACTGTAGATTTTAACAGTGTCAAGCTTGTAGATGTTGTGAAGAGATGTATAGAAGAGTACAGACTTTTTCAAGATGATTTTCACCTGATTCGCTTTTTGAATGCTGTATCCAAATATGCAGATATTGAAGCGCTTTTGTTTGAGTATGAAAGACTTGATACTTCTGCAGCGGCGGCTGATATCAGTGGAGTGAGGGTTTTAACGGTACATAAATCAAAAGGTCTGGAGTATGAGCATGTGATTGTCATGGACAGACTGAAAAAGGCTCCTGCCCCAAGAGATGCCATTATTTACAATTATGACGGCATCAAACTGCAAAATCTTTATCTGAGAACAAAAAACAGAGAGCTTATTGACCATGACTATGCCTATGCTCTTTCCAAAGAAAAAGAGCTTATACGGGAAGACAGTTTGAATGCCCTGTATGTTGCTTTTACAAGAGCAAGAGAAAACTTGATCATCCTTGCAAAACCAAAAGATTCCATATTTGCATTGCTGGATTTACAACCTCAAAGCTTCGGAGAACTGCGCTCTACATGTAAAGCCAAAAACATACCGCAGGCGTATAAAAAACTTTCGTTTGAAAATATCTATTACGGAACACAGAGTGATTTGTTGGCATTAGAAAAACACAATGAAGAAGATTTGCAAGCCATTAATTTTGGAATTGCTTTGCACTATACTCTGGAGATGATGCAGGAGTTTACACAAGAAGCGCTTGCTTGTGCCAAAGATATGATGCTGAACAAATATGGCTTTATGCTCACAGAGTCAGAGATAGATGATATACAGCAGAGAATAGAGCGGCTTGTTGCTGCACCGGAGTTTTTGACTTTGACCCGGGGAGTATGCTATAAAGAAAAGGCTCTGCGCTATAAGAACAATCTGCGTTATCTTGATTTGTTGGTCAAACATGAAAAGGGAGAGTGGAGTGTGATAGACTACAAAAGTGCGATGTATTTTACCGAGGAGCATCGCAAGCAGGTTCGATACTATGTAAAAGCAGTGAAAGAGATAACGGGAGATGAAGTGCGTGGCTATATCTGCTATATCTTGGAAGATGCCGTTAAAATAGAGACCGTTTAAATGGGTAGAAGAGGTATTAAAAACAGGTCCTTGTGCAGAACCTGTTTTGCAGTTTAGACGATGACTGTTTTGATTTTTGCAATCAAATCGTCATTGCGTATAGGTTTCATTAAAAATCCATTTGCGCCGCACTCCAAAGCTTCTGCTTTTTTTGTTTCATCTGTTGTAAGAACCAAAATAGGAAGTTGACGCAGACTTTCATCGGCACGCACGACTTTAAGCATATCGATACCACCCATGATAGGCATAATGATATCCAAGAGTATCAAGTCAATATCATCACGGCTTTTTAAAACACCTATGGCATCTGAGCCGTTTTTTGCTTCGACAACCTCTTTTACATTTCCGCTTTTCATCAGCATAGATTTTAAAAGCTTCAAATTAATGAGATCATCATCAACTGCAAGCACAACCAAATCAGTTTTTTTCATAGTTATTTCCTTAAATAAATTTTTCTATAACAAGTCTCAGCAAGTCTTTGTTTATAATATTTTTAATCGTTTCATCTACATATTTTGAATCTTCTTCACTTATAGGTACAGCCGGATCTACAATCAATACCAGGTAGGTGGAGAGATTGTTTTTTTGACTTTTCTCTTTGACTGACCGGGCGAAATCTTTCAAGTCTAAAGTTTCTGTCTCTTTGTCAAACAATATAAGTTTATAGCTCTCCTCTTCAATTTTCTTTTGCAATTCATCTATATTGTCTATGACTTCGTAAGTATATCCAAGTGAACTGAGAATTTTTGTAAAAAGCTTTGTTTCAAAGGGACTTTTTTTAGCAAGAAGAATATCAGCTTTGTATTTTGCCGGAACTTGTTCCGGTACTGCTTTTGCTTCTTCTTTTGCTTCTTCTTCCTGCTGTTGTGCTTTTTCTGTTTTCTTTTCTTCTGTCTTTGCATCATTGACATCCACAATGTGGTCTGCTAAAAAATGATTCAGCAGTGTTATGATCTCTTCACGTACTAATGGTTTTGTTGTATATTCATCAAGTCCGGCTGCTAAAAATCTTTCACGATCACCCTTGAGTGCATTTGCTGTTAAAGCGATTATTGGAACATGGGGCTGGTTGTATACCTCTTCATATTCAAGAATCTCCTGCGTCGCTTCTATACCATCAAGGAAAGGCATTTGGATATCCATAAAAATCAGATCATAGTTATTGTCTTTGCGTTTTTGGAATGCTTCAAGTCCATTGGATGCGATATCAACAGTGAGTCCCAAGTCTTCAAGTGTCCGTTTTATCAGTTTCTGGTTGATTATATTGTCTTCTGCAACAAGTACTTTTGCTGCAAATTTAGACGAACCGACTGTAAAGACTTTGTTTGAAGTTGTTTTTAATTTTGGTGCTGTAAAATTTTGACTTTGGTAATTTTCAAGGGCTGCTTTTAATTTGGTATTATTTAATGGCTCATATATGGTCTTAAATATCTCTATACCCATAGAGTCGATTTTTCTCATAAAATAAGATTTTGTAAGAAGTATCAGCTTTTGCGGAAGAGTGCTGTATGCTTTTAATTCTTCTTCGGTTGCATATTCATAATCTACAAAAAGCATATCATAATTTATTTGTCGCTGGAGTGTTTCAATTTCATTTTTGTTTTTAAATGTTGTATAGCTTACGCCGTAAAAATCAAGATACTCTTTGAGATAGGTGTCTTGTCTCTTTGTTTTATGAGCAGACTCTAAAATTAAAGCATTGATTCCCAGATATTGTTCTTTGGCACTTTCGCTGATAACTTCTATTTCTTCAAAATCAAGTGTAAAGAAGAAAGTTGTTCCTTCTCCCGGTTCACTGTGCAGATCAAGTTGTCCGCCCATCAGTTCAATAAAACGCGCAGAAATTGTAAGACCAAGACCTGTACCGCCGTATTTACGTGTAATGGATGTGTCTGCCTGTGAAAAAGCTTCAAAAATCCTGGATTTTTGCTCGCTTGTAACACCGATACCGCTGTCTTGCACTTCAAATCTGATACGTGTTGTTCCTTCCTGAGGTGATTGCAGTTTTCTGATATCGACATTGATAGCTCCGGAACTGCTTGTAAACTTCACAGCATTAGAGAGCAGGTTAATAAGAACTTCTTTAATTTTTGTCGGGTCACCTTTGAGCGGCTGTTCAAGTTCAGGGTCAATAAAACATCCCAGATCAATGTGCTTTTCACTTGCACGGACAGCATATACATCAACGGCACTTTCAAACTCTTCTATAGGATTAAAGATTACATCTTCAATTTCAAGTTTATTGCTCTCGATTTTTGAAAGGTCAAGAATATTGTTGATAATTTCAAGCAGGTTTTCTGAAGATTTTTCGATAATTTCAACAAACTCCTGTTGCTCTTCTTTGAGTCCTGTATCTTTAAGTAGTTCTGTAAAGCCAACAATTCCGTTGAGCGGCGTACGAATTTCATGGGACATATTTGCAAGAAACATCGATTTTGCTTCACTCGCTTCCTGTGCTGCTTCTTTATCCCGTTTTGTCTGTTCAATGATTTTTTCCAAAAGACTGTAGGCCTCTTCTGTCCCTTTGGCTGTATGAAGATTGATCTCAATTGCTTTGTCGCTTTCATTCGTGTCTTCTGCAACTTTTCTGAGGACACCTTCAAGGTTGTGAATATTTCTGGCAATTTCATTAGAGAGCAAAAAGCCCAAAACTGCCAATATGATTGAAATCAGCCAAATTGTCAATGTAATGGTCAAAAACTGTAAAGCTTCTGTTTTTACCTGAACGGCTCTGGTGTCCATGGCACTCAGGACAACATTTTCTCCCTCTGAAATAAGGTTGCTTTTTTCTGAAAGCATGGCAAACCAGACACCCGGGTTTGTTTCATACTCTCCGCTTGCTGCAGCAATTAAAATAGAAGCACGTTCTGAGTTAAGGTCATCAAAGAGCTCAAGAGCATCATCACTTTTAAATAGTTCATCAAGCTTTTTCTCAAGATTTTTGTCTTTGAGGTTATAGAAGTTGATAGCATCGGCTTTTGCGATTAATGAGAGCCATTGATTTATCTCTTCTTCTTCCATTTCTGTTGAACGGGCAAGGGTATAAGAGATAAAGTCACGTTCATCTGCAGTATAGGCATTTGCACGTACCAGCGAAATATAAACAGAAGCATAAGTGTTGATTTTACTGTCAAGCTGGTGCGACGTAATCGTTTCAAGCTGCTTGATAATTATTTTTTCTGCTTTACCATATACCTTATTGTATATATCTTCAAAGTTTATTTTATGTGTATCAACCAATGTTCTGGCATGTTTTATACTTTGCATCGCATTTTTTAATGCCGTGTCTTTTTGTGAAAGTGCCTGTAGCTTTTGAAAATAGAGTTTTTCCTGTTTGTCAACGATCTTTCTCTGCTTTAAGAGTGATTTTAATGTATTTGGTGAGGAATTACCAAGGTACATTACGGTCATACCTCTTTCCCGGGAAACATTTCTCAGAAGGTTGTTGAGTTGCCTGTTTGTGGAAAGTTTATCCTGAAGAAGTTGTGCTGCTTTATAGTTTTCGTATGAGTTATATACAAAATAACTTGTAATAGAAATTAAAATAATAATCGGTAATAAACTAATAAGTCGAAGTCTGTTTTTTAGTCCTATTTGCATTGCCTATTCCTCTTCTTTTGAAATTGCTGTAAGTATATTTTCTATCTCTTTTACAGTTTGTGTCAGCGTCTCTTTATCTGTAGAGTGTGTGAGTGTTTCAAGTTCATTTGTAAAAGTGTGCATTCTCATATTGTCACTCATTCCTTTTAATTTTAAGGCCTGCCGCTTCAGTGCAGGGTAGTCTTGGGTGGCGAGAGCATCATTTATTTTTGCAATTATAGCATGTGCTTCTTTTATAAAGTCTTCAAAGAGTTCATTGAAACTCTCTAAATCCAGGCCTATCTCATTGGCAATTTTTTCTTTAGAATATTTTTTCTCATTTTCTGATTCTTCCTGCGTTTCTGTCTCTTCCTGCGTCTCTGTCTCTTCCTGAATTTCCTGTTCTTCTTGAATCTTCGGCTCTTCTTTAAATTCCAAAGTCAGTTCAGGTTCATCATCTTTAAAAGTGAGAATTTCTTCAGATTCCTGTGGTGCAACAAAATCATCATCATAAAGTTCCGGAATTTCAATTTTTTGAGGCACTTCATCATCTTTTATGGTGGCAAGATCTTCTTCACCGGCTAATTTTGCAATAATTCTGTAAAAATCATCCAGATTTGTCTGTATGATATCGACATCAGAAGTAGCATTTATAATTGAAAGTACTTCATGTGCATCTTCAATACGAAGATTCGCTGCGACTCCTTTAAGCTTGTGCGAAAGAGTTTTAACATTATCTATATTTCCTTCTTCAAGTGATTTGTAAAGTTCATCTTTAAAGTCGTTTGCCTGGGTTATAAAATCCTGTATAAACTCTTCAATCAAATCAAGTGGCAAACCAAGCTCTTTTGATGCGATATTGGGGTCAAAAACATAGGTGCTTTTCGGTTTTTGAGGAGATTCCTGAACGAAAGGCTCTGTCTTTGTTACTTCCGGGGTTTCGATGCTTAAGTCACCTACATCCAGCATTGCATCAAGGTCTTCTTTCTCTTGTGTTTCCACATGTAACGGAGTGTCATACTCATCTTGTATGACTGTTGGTTCTTCTGTTGTCTTAAGGATTGGTTGTGACTGCTGTGGAGATACTGTTTCCGGTATTGTTCTTTGCGTAATATCTCCTGAAATAGCATCATACTCCTGCGCTGTAAGTGTTCGCAGATTGTTTAAGTGTACTATATAGGCTTTTTGAGTCGGATTGTCTACAAGGTAGGCATTTGTAATTGTAATTATTGCTTTGTAGTTTTTTGAATTGGCATTAATGATGACTTTGGATTCTTCATTAGACTCTGCACATGTTATATAGTCAATCCAGTGCACATGCTGAAAATTATGTATATATCCTGGTGTTTTTACAAACAAATCTGCGAAATCTGTCACTTCTGCGCGCAGATCAGCCAAATCTTTATATCCCAGTGTATGCAGGTTTTTTTCGTCAATACCCAAAAACTCTTTTTGAAAATTATAAATTAGCATTCTTCCATCCCTTATTCCTCTTCTGTCTCAAGCATCTTTTTATATGTTTCTTCTGTTTCTTGAATATCTTTGCGAGAGGCTGCTTTTCTGGCAGCAATATAACCTGTTATATTTTCATCATTATCTCTGATTGGCAGAATTTCTGTCTCTACCCAGTAGTACAGACCGTCTTTTCTAAGGTTTTTTACAAGTCCGTTCCAAGCCTGTCCACTTTGAATAGTTTCCCACATTTTTGCAAATATGCTGCGCGGCATATCCGGATGTCTGAGTATGTTGTGGGGTTGTCCTACCAGTTCATCGGCTTTATAACCGGATACACTGCAAAATAGTTTGTTTGCATAGGTAATAACACCTTTTAAATCTGTCTGAGAAATAATGACATTTCCGTCAAAAAAATACTCTTCGTCTACAGGGATAATTTTGCTCATTAAAAAACCTTATAATTAGTGATTCACTTGAATTCTCACAAATATATCATAAAGGAGTGAAAAAAAAACTTATTTATAAAAATTTTTGATGGTTTTTGCATCTTTTGTATTTAAAAGTGAACGAATATCATCAAATGTGGCACTTTTGAGTGCTTCAAAGGTGCCATAATGATTGAGCAGTTTTTGAATTTTTGCAGCCGATATTCCATGTAAACTTAAAAGTCTGCTCTCCTGGTCAAGTTTGAGTTTTGTTTTTTTGTGAAATGTGATCGCTGCTCTGTGTGCTTCATCCCGTAAATTTTGAACCCACTGCAGACGTTTGTCACTTGTTTTGAGTCTGAAAATTTTCTCTTTTGTATAGAGAATATCCTGAGCATTTCCTTTGGCCCGGTGTGCCTTGGCATCAACTTTTTCTTTTGAAATGGCTATGACATCAAGGGCGATACCGTTGGATTCAAGTATGTCAAGTGCAAGTTTAAGCAGTGTTGCTCCTCCGTCGAGTATCCACAGGTCCGGCGGTGAATTTTTAGAAAAACTCTCTACTCTTTTTGTAAGTGTTTCGCGCATTTGGGAGTACTCGTCTTTTGCCTCCAGATGATAGGTTCTGTAGGATTTCTTGTCAAACTTTGTATTTTCATATACGACCATAGCTCCGACTGTTGCAACACCGGACATATGGGAATTGTCAAATATTTCCACTCTGTTTGGAATTTTTTGCAATTGACACAGTTCCTGGAGTTCTTCGAGTATTTTGACATTAAGTGTTTCTTTGTCTTTTTTCAATAACTCCGCTGCATTTAATTTTGCCAAAGCAATCAAATCTTTTTTCTTTCCTCTTTGAGGGATGAGAATGTGTGCTTTTTGACCAAATACTTTTGTGAGGTGGTGCGCTATAAGTTCTTTGTCCTCAAAACTCTGAGGAAGAAGAATCGGAGCAACGATGGGAGGCTTTTCATCTTTGTAAAATCCAAGCAGTGCTCTTGAATAGAGCTCATTCAAATCCAGGCCTTCATGAAGCTGCAGATACTCATGAGAAGAAGAGATTATTTTGCCGTGTCGCATAAATATTTTTACAACTACCGCTCTTTTTTCAGAATTTTCTATTGCAAAAATATCATAATGTTCATTTGTGGCAAAATCAATTTCGCTTTTAATCTGGGACCGTTCTATTCTCTCTATGGTGTCTCTGAGCTCGGCGGCTTCTTCAAAGCGCAACTCCTGGGCATAAAACTCCATTTTTTCTTCCAGTTTGCCAAGAAGCAGTTTTTTGTTTTTAATCAGTTGCGATGCAAGTGTTACTTCCTGCTGATAACGCTCTTTGCTGATTGGCAGTTCACAGGGACCGAGACATTTATCTATCTGATAGTAGAGACAAAGTTTTTTTGACTTCAGACAGGATTTTTTCTGTACAAGTTTGCAAATATCATAAATGGAGTTGAGAATATCTCTCGCACCGACAGAGTAGGGACCATAGTAGGTGATATCTTTGGAGTCAATCACCTTTCTTGTAATGTCGAACCGAGGGTACTCCTGAGAGTTGTCTATATAAATGTAGGGGTAGGTTTTGTCATCACGGAGTAAAATATTGTATTTCGGACCCAGCTGTTTGATCAGTGAATTTTCAAGTATGAGCGCATCATGTTCGGAATTTACAATAATATAATCCATGGAAACGGTTTGGTTTATCATTTTTGAGATGCGCAAAGAGAGCTGCGGATTTGCACAAAGTTCGGGAGTAAACTGCCAGTAGCTTTTTACACGCTTGGCAAGGTTCTTGGCTTTGCCCACATACAGTAGATGGCCGTTTTTGTCAAAATACTGATAGACTCCCGGGTTGTTCGGCAGTTGTTGGATTTTTTCTTTAAGTGTCATTTTTTTCTTTTATAATTTTTTGGATAGAGAGAATAAGTTCTCTGAGTTTTTCATCATGAACAGGAATGTCAAAGTTTCCCGTTGCTCTTTCCCTGTAAGATACAATTTTTCTGGGTTGTGTCAATGCTGTTGTGTCTTCATGTAAAGCAGGTTTGTGTGTAACAAAAGCTTTTATATCTGTTATAGTTTCATTTTCACATTCTGCGGGAGTGTGAAACTTTAAAGCACTTTTAATGCTTTGTATACTATTATCAAATTCTTGTTTGGCACCGGGATGATTGAGAACGAAAAAAAGTATTTTGTTTTTTATATATGAAAACTTAATCATCTTTTGTAAAGGGGGGCTGAATGCCGATTGTATTTTATGGATGCATTTGTATTGAGACAGTTTGGAAAATTGAGGTTTATTTTGAAGAGAGTTGAGAATATCACTGCTGTTTTTCATAGGCTAATTATAGCAAGCTTTTTATTAAGCGTAAGCGGGTGCGGCTATAAAGCACCCCCTTATTATGAACAGAGTGTACCAAAAGAGGATAAAAATGTGAAGTTTATTATTCAAAAGAAAGAGTTTAATAATGATACGAATGAAAGCTGTGCACCGTAATGACTGAATATGATGTAGTAATAATAGGCGCAGGTGTGGCAGGACTCTATGCAAGTATGAATATCCCTGCTGAGAAAAAAGTGCTTATTATCAATAAGCGGGAAACTTTTAAATGCAATACATTCTATGCCCAGGGCGGAGTAGCGCTGGCTCGTGATGAAGCGGATATTCCGGTACATATAAAAGATACGCTTGCCGCCGGTGACGGGCTGTGTGATCCGGAAGCGGTGGATGTGCTGAGCCAGAATTCACGTCAGGCGATTGATGACCTGATAGAACAGGGGTTTCGTTTTGACACCAATGAAGAGGGGGAACTTCTTTATACAAAAGAGGCGGCACATTCCTGCGAACGGATACTGCATGCAGGCGGTGATGCGACGGGGAGATATCTGCACCATTTTCTTCTTGAACATACTGCCCATGCGATGCTCAGTGATGCAAGAGTCGTTGATCTGCTGATTGATAATGGCGAATGTTATGGCGTTACCGTACTTGATCACAGACAGCGCAGAAACATATATGCAAAAAATGTCATTATAGCAAGCGGAGGCGTAGGTTCTTTGTATGAATACCATACAAATGCACCCTGTATCAGTGCTGATATACAGGGACTTTGTGTGATGAAAGGCATAGCCCTTGACAGAATGGAAATGTTGCAGTTTCATCCCACTGTATTTGTAAATTCCAACAATGCCCAAAAAATGCTCTTGACAGAAGCTCTCCGTGGAGAAGGGGCAACCATAGAGGATGAAACCGGAAAAAGATTCCTGTTTGATTATGATGAGAGAGGCGAGCTGGCTTCACGCGATATTGTCAGCAAGGCAATATATAAATATAAAAAGAAGACAGGTATGCATGTGTATCTCAACTGTGAAAATTTTGATAAAGAGTATTTTGAACACAGGTTTCCAAATATTTGCAAGAACCTCAGGGAACTGGGCTTTAATGTTCCTGCGCAAAGGGTTCCGATATCGCCTGCTTTTCATTATGCCATCGGTGGTATTCGCACCGATTTGAATGCCAGAGTGCCAAATGTAAAAAATTTGTATGCTGTTGGCGAAGTTGCTTCAACAAGGGTGCATGGAGCAAACAGACTGGCATCGAACTCACTATTGGAAGGTTTGGTTTTTGCAAAAAGGGCAGTGGATGATATTTTAAAAAATATTGACACTCCTAAAAGTATGAAAACATTTGAACTCCGTGATGAGGTGATGAGTCTCAAAGAGGACAAGGCGAAAAAAGACCAGCTCAGACGAATAATGTGGGAAAATGTTTCTATAATTCGTACAAAAAGCGGATTAAACGATGCTTTATCCACAATTAATGCACTTTTAAATGAAAATATTGGTAAACTACTAAAATTTCGTTTACTGACGGCAAAAGAGATAGTAATATCTGCATTAAACAGGCATGAATCCATAGGGGTTCATACAATACAAGAGGAGAATTAATGGAACACGAAGCAATAAATCTTGCAACAACCTGGGTAGGATGGCTGAGCTTAGCTGTCTTTGTTATAGCGTATTATTTTATCGCTACAGAAGAAAAATATGAGATAAATAAAGCAAAACCGGCACTGTTTGCCGGTACATTTATGTTTATGCTTATCGGTATTTATTATGCTATTAATGGGATGAATCCTGATCCGCTGCATGATGAACTAGAAAAACTGATTTTGGAAATAGCCGAAATTTTCTTTTTCCTGCTTGTTGCAATGACTTTTATTGAGACGCTTTTAGAACGTGGTGTTTTTGATCTGTTAAAGTATAAACTTGTTTCAAAAGGGTATACCTATAAAAAACTCTTTTGGCTGACCGGTCTGCTGGCATTTTTTATCTCCCCTGTCGCAGATAACCTGACAACTGCTTTGATTCTATCCACCGTGCTTTTTACGATTGACAAGAAAAATCTTGCATTTTTGGTTCCGGGAGCTATAAATATTGTCGTAGCTGCCAATGCAGGCGGTGCATGGTCTCCGTTTGGTGACATTACAACACTGATGGCATGGACTGCCGGCAAAGGAGAGTTTGTGGACTTTCTTTTCCTCTTTCCTGCTTCTGTTGTCGGCTGGGTTGTTACAGCATTCTTACTCTCTTTGTCCGTTCCCTCGGGAGAACCGCCGTTTGATGCAGCGACAGAAAAGAAACCCAAAGTGCTTGATGGCGGAATAACCGTTGCCTATTTGGGAGTATTGACCATTGCAATTGCTGTTCTCGGGCATACATTTTTTCATTTTCCGGCAATGTGGGGTATGATGTTCGGTCTGGCTATTTTAAAACTTTATGCGTTCCAGCTTGAAAGAACAGGAAAGAACAGTTTTAACATTTATGTCAATATGGAAAAGGTAGAGAACGATACGCTTCTTTTCTTCTTCGGTATTCTTTCGGCTGTCGGAGCATTGCACTTTTTAGGCTTTTTGGAATACATCCATCATCTGTATGAGTTGCTTGGTTCAACCACAGCCAATATCGGTGTCGGATTCCTTTCTGCAATTGTAGACAATGTACCGGTAATGAGTGCAATTTTAAAATCTTCTCCAAACATGGGAATAGACCAGTGGATGCTTGTGACCATGACAGCGGGTATCGGCGGTAGTCTGATCTCTTTTGGTTCGGCAGCCGGTGTCGGAGTTATGGGAAAACTTCGCGGAATCTATACTTTCGGTTCACACATGAAGCATTCATGGACTATTTTAGTGGGATATGCGGTCTCTATTATAATCTGGTACGTTCAGTTTGAAATTATGGGACTTTATTAAAAATCCAAATTTCGGAACCCGCACTTTATGTGCGGGCTTTGTCTCTAATGGCTAAGACTTGGATTTTCAAGAACAAATCAAACATTAATCTTATTTATTGTATCCTTTCATAACTTAAATTCTTTTCAACTTTTCTTTTCTCAAAAAACATTGTTTTTTGTAGCTTTAGGGGGTTGTAGGGACGCAGAGTCCCTGCTGTAAAATGGGCTTTTGCTCATTTTATATATAAATTTATCAAAAGGCATTTCAATGACAAATGTTAGCATTATAGTTTTAGACTTTGGTTCTCAATACACACAACTCATCGCTCGTCGTCTTCGTGAAGATAAAATATACTGTGAAATCCTTCCTTTTCATACAAAAGCCCAGGATATTGCAGCGAAAAATCCTCAGGGTATTATACTCAGCGGAGGTCCCTCTTCTGTATACAACAAAGATGCCTATGAAGTTGACAAAGAGGTTTATAAAATGGGCATTCCGATTCTTGGTATCTGTTATGGAATGCAAAGGATTGCGGTAGATTTTGGCGGTTCGGTTATACGTTCTGACCACCATGAATACGGAAAAGCAGAACTTGACATAGTCGGCTACCCTGACAATGTTTCTCCTCTTTTTAAAGATTGTGACAATCACACTGTAGTATGGATGAGCCACTCGGACAGAGTAGAAACACTTCCTGAGGGTTTTAAGGTAATCGCCACATCTGACAATTCACCGTATGCGGCCATTGCAAATGATGAAAAACGTGTCTATGCGCTTCAGTTTCATCCGGAAGTACAGCACTCTGAAGAAGGGTACCTGATGCTTCGCAACTTTGCAAAAAATATCTGTGGCGTCACAGAAAAATGGAAAATGGAGCATTTTCTCAAGCAGCAGATTGAATCCATTCGCGAACGTGTCGGTGACGCCAAAGTGCTTTGCGGATTAAGCGGGGGAGTTGACAGTTCTGTTGTGGCAGCAATGCTGTATGAAGCAATCGGTGATCAGCTTATTCCTGTGTTTGTAGATAACGGACTGTTACGCAAAGGTGAGAGAGAGCAGGTTGAGGAAGTTTTCAAAGTAAATCTCAAAGCGCCTCTTGTTACTGTGGATGCAGCGGATAATTTCTTAACAAAACTGGCAGGAGTGAGCGACCCTGAACAAAAACGCAAAATTATCGGGCATACTTTTATAGAAGAGTTTGAAAAAGAGGCGAAAAAACATGACGGTATTAAGTTTTTGGCACAGGGAACACTCTATCCGGATGTCATTGAATCTATCTCTGTCAACGGTCCCTCAGAAGTGATTAAATCTCACCATAATGTCGGCGGTCTTCCTGACTGGATGGATTTTGAACTGATTGAGCCGCTGCGTGAACTTTTTAAAGACGAAGTACGTAAAATCGGACTGGAACTGGGACTTCCGGAGAGTATGATTAACCGTCATCCTTTTCCCGGACCTGGTCTTGCTATTAGAATCATGGGGGATGTAAATGTTCCTGATTTGGATCTTTTACGCGAAGCAGATGTTATTTTACTCGATGAACTCAAAGCAAGCGGATATTATGCAAAAACATGGCAGGCTTTTGCCGTGCTTTTAAATGTAAAATCAGTAGGGGTTATGGGTGACAACCGTACCTATGACAACACGGTATGTATCAGAGTTGTAGAAGCAGTTGATGGTATGACAGCAACATTTGCACATCTGCCGCATGACCTGCTTGAGAGAATTTCAAGAAGAATCATTAATGAGGTCGATGGAATAAACCGCGTAGTTTATGATATATCATCTAAACCGCCCGCAACAATAGAGTGGGAATAAAATTGAGAAAAATTTCGGCTCATCTTGAAAGGATTGAGGAATCAGCATAGTTTAACTATGCCTTAACCTCAAAACATTCCAATCTGAACCAAACTTTTTACAATTTCCATAAACGAGGAAATTTCAATGCATAATAAGCCCATTTACCTTTTTTCTGTCTCTTCTCATCCTGATGCTCACCATGTAAACTCTTTGGATATTACTTTTTTTCAGCCTGATATTGATTTTTCCAAATATGATTATCTGATAATTACCTCAAAGCAGGCATCAAAAGCGTTGCAACAGTATGAGAAAAAAGAGTATATAAAGAAGCAGGCGCTGTGTATCTCAAAACAGAGTGCAAAAAGTTTTGAAGATTTAGGGGGTCAGGTCCTGGCTGTCGGTAAGGGGTACGGCGATACTCTTGCGGAAAAAATAAAACAATACCCAAAAGAGACAAAATGGCTTTATTTGCGTGCTGAACTTGTTGCTTCTGATTTTGTCCTTACATGTAAAGAAGAGGGATACTGCATAGATGAAAAAATTGTCTATGCAAGCAAGTGCAGTGAAGAGTTGTTACATGTAACAGTGCCGCAGGAGGCTATACTTATTTTCACCTCTCCTTCAAGTGTAGAGTGTTTTTTAAGCAGGCATACTTTGCTGCACACACATAAAATAATCGTTATAGGCAAAACAACGGCAAAAGCACTGCCAAAAAACTGCTCCTGTATTCTCTCTGATGAGACAACTATTGAGAGTTGTATGCAAATAGCGCATTCCCTAAAATAAAAACAAGCATATTTTTAGTATAATTATCCTGTTAATCTGAGTAGTTCGTGTCAGCACATATATGCGGGTTCTACATATTCAACCTGTGAATCAGTAGGGTTGTCGTGTGTCGGTGGTTTCGCTTGAGGTATGTTCACTCTGCCGACGAAATTGCCGCCGTCAGGCAATCCTCTCTTCACCCAAATTCGGCTTTTAGAACCAAGCCAGTAGTGCGACGGCTGCTCGGGTTAATGCAAAAAAAGTTTATTTATTTCATCAGGGTGGGCTAAATAAATTTTTTAATTATATGGAGATACAAATGAAAATATTGATCTTGGGGAGCGGTGGACGAGAATACTCTATTGCCCGTGCTATAAAAAATGAAGAAGAGGAACATGAACTTTTTTTTCAGCCTGGAAACGGTGCAACAAACAATCTGGGAACAAACCTCGATATCAAAGATTACAATGATTTGGCAGCATTTGCAAAAAAAAATGAGATTGATTTGACTATAGTAGGTCCTGAAGCGCCTCTGGTGGATGGTGTTGTAGACATATTTAAAGCACAGGGACTGACAATTTTCGGACCAAGTAAAGAGGCTGCTCAGCTTGAAGGCTCAAAAGTCTACATGAAAAACTTTTTGGCAAAATACAATATTCCTACAGCAAAATATATAGAGAGTGATTCGATAGAAGATCTGTTTAGGTTTACAAACACCCTGCAGGCACCTATCGTTGTAAAAGCAGATGGTCTGTGTGGCGGAAAGGGTGTTATCATCGCACAATCCCATGATGAGGCAAAAAAAGCAATTTCTGAAATGCTCAGTGGAAAAAGTTTCGGTGATGCTGGTAAAAAAGTAATCGTGGAAGAGTTTTTAGACGGATATGAACTTTCTATGTTTGCAGTATGTGACGGGAAAGATTATATCTTGCTTCCGGCTGCACAGGATCACAAACGCCTGCTTGACGGTGACAAAGGTCCAAATACAGGGGGAATGGGTGCCTATGCCCCGACTCCGCTTGTAGATGAAACACTGTACCAAAAAGTACGAGAGCGTATTATCCGCCCTACACTTGAGGGCATGCAACAAGAGGGTGCACCTTTTGAGGGTGTACTTTTTATCGGTATTATGGTGGTAAACGGTGAGCCGATTACTCTGGAATTTAATGTACGTTTTGGAGATCCTGAATGTGAAATTCTTATGCCGTTAATGACTTCAAGCGTATCTGACATGTTTTACAAAGCGGCAACAAACCGTTTGGGCGAAATCAAAGTAGAATTTTCAGACCAGTATGCTGTCGGTGTGGTTATGGCGAGTGAAAACTATCCGTACGGACCATCAACGCCTGCTGAAATTATTTTAGATGATGTCAAGCATAAAGAAATAGAAGAAAATACACATATATCTTTTGCCGGTGTTACAATGGAAGACGGGAAACTCTACGCAACGGGTGGACGTGTTTTGGTATGTGTCGGTTTGGGTGAGAGTATCAAAGAGGCACGCGACAGAGCCTATATGAGATGTGGACAGGTTCATTTTGCAGGAAAAAAACTTCGTACAGATATCGCCTACCAAGCTCTTTAGGAATTTGAATTTTGAATGAAGAGATTGAAAAACTTCTCAACCGAGAACATTTACAGCTCGCCTCTGTTAAAAAAAGGGCAATGGCATTTTTTATAGATGAAATGCTGCTCTCTTTTTTACTTATTATCGCGATGTCTGATTCATTTGCCAATGCGCAGACGGTTGAAGATATTATTATACTGACAAATACCTATGTTTTGCAGTATATTGCGATGAAAATAGTCTATCAGACTTTTTTTGTAATGCAGTACGGGGCTACTTTAGGGAAGCTGGCAATGAAAATAAAGGTTATTGATGTACGCACACTGGACAATCCGAACTTTGCAGCAGCACTCAACAGGGCAGTTTTCAGAATTATAAGTGAAATGATTTTTTATCTTGGTTTTTTATGGGGAATGTTTGATCCGCAGCGCCAGGCATGGCATGATAAAACCGCAAAAACTTTGGTGATAGATGCTTAAATATTTTCTTTTTTTCCTTCTCTCCTGTATGGGTATTCTGATTGCAGATGACAAGATTGAAATATATGCATCCTCTGTCAAATCAAAAAACAATATTGTGTATGCGGACGGAGGAGTCAGTGTTGTTTACAAAGATTATTTTTTAACTGCTCAAAGAGCGGTGTATAACCAAAAGACGCAAGATTTGGAACTCTTTGGGAAGGTACGGCTCAACCATAACAAAAAGTACAAGATACTCGGAAAATATGCAAAACTCAATTTGGCAAAAAAAGAGCGGTATTTTAAACCGCTTTATCTGCTTGAGAACAAATCTGATGTCTGGATCAGTGCAAATGAAGGTGAATCAAAAGGAGTGCTGCTGGATATCACTTCAGGTTCAGTCAGCGGATGTGACCCTGTAGACCCTTTATGGACAATGGAGTTTTCTTCATCGGACTACAATACAGATTCCAAATGGATTAATTTATACAATGCACGGCTTTATATTTACGATATACCGGTATTTTATACGCCCTATTTTGGCTACTCTCTTGATACGACACGGCGTACCGGTCTTTTGAAGCCGTCTTTTGGAGTATCCTCAACCGAAGGGTTTTATTATGAACAGCCGATTTACATTGCCGAACAAAACTGGTGGGATTTAGAAATCAATCCACAGATCAGAACCACAAGAGGAAAAGGACTCTATACTACTTTCAGATTTGTGGATTCTGCTGTTTCGCACGGAGAATTCAAAGCAGGATATTTTAAAGAAAACGAGGACTATTATTTAAAATATAATCTGCAAAATCAATCCCATTACGGATTTAATTTTAAGTATGACAATACAAATCCTCTGAATCAATGGCTTGGACTGGACTTGCCGGGACAGTCCGGAATATATGCAGATATTAACCATATGAATGATGTTGACTACATTAACCTTGCACAAAACAACAATGCACTGCAGCAGGCAACTGCAACACAGGTACTTTCACGAGTAAACCTTTTTTATAATACAAATGACAACTATATAGGTGCCTATTTTAAATATTATGAAGATTTGACACTCCAGACAAATGACAATACACTGCAAAAACTCCCAACTGTTCAATACCATCATTATGTAGATACTTTTTTGAAAGATCATTTGCTGTACTCCTTTGATGTGCAGAGTAATAATATTCAAAGAATCATAAACAAAAAAGTAATTCAAACAGATGTAAATCTGCCTGTAACACTTCAGACGCCATTGTTTGGTGAATATGTCAATCTTTCATACAAGGCAAATCTGTATCTGCAACATTCTCAATTTAGCGGGCATGAACAAAATCCAATTCCGGGTTTTGAATATCATGACGGCTTTTATGCAAGCAACTACAATACTGTTACTGTTTCAACACAGTTAACAAAGGCATATGCAAATTTTAGTCATGTTGTAGGCTTTGAAGTGAGTTATAATGCGAAAGGCTGGAGTAAGAAAGACGGTTTTTATCAGGACAATATGGACTACTGTTCAGATTTTACAAATAAGGCAGATCCAAATTTTGCACAAAGATGTGAGTTTTATAATATAGCAACAATTCAAAATGATACACAACTAAACTTTCAGCAATATTTTTATGACAGTACCGCACAGGAGATTATCTATCACAGACTTTCCCAAAACATCTCTTACGAAAATACAAAAGAACGCTATGGTGACCTGGAAAATGAGCTTGACTATAAGATAACGAGTTTTTTGTCCTATTACAATAACATGTTTTATAATTATAAGGAAAAAAAGTTTTCAAAGATTTTGAATCAGGTGTCATTCAACAGGAATGGCGTGAAAATTGCACTCTCACATCTCTATAAAAATACCTTTTTACCAAAAACAGCCACTTATACACCCTATACAAGTTATCTCACATCAAATGTAAAATATACTTACAACAAACACTATTCTTACAATACAAGCTATAATTATGATTTAGAATCAAAAGAGAGAAAAAGTTTTTCTTTCGGATTTTTGTACACAAAGCGATGTTGGGATTTTGGAGTGCAGTATACCGAAAACAACAGACCTGTCTTGACTACAGTCGGGAGTACAAGTTCCTCTGTGTATGACAGGTTTATATACTTGACTATTGTATTAAAACCGTTAATGAAAGCAAATGCCGGCAGCTCTTTTTTATCGTATAAATTGCCGGATGATACAAAATAGGATGCAAAAAGATGCAAAAGTATAAGCATATTTTACAAGACAGGGAAGATGCAGCACAAAAGCTTCGTGATGTACTTCCTATGCAAAAATTAAAAGAAGAAGCGTGGAATATTGTTGCAGTGTCAAAAGGCGGACTTGAATTGGCTTCACTGATAAAAGGCAAGTTGAAAAATAACCTGGAAATTCTTTTTTTAGAAGCAATTATGGCGCCAAACAATCCTGAATGTGAAGTTGCCAGAGTCAGTGAGACAGAGGAGATTGTCCTCAATGAAGAGTTGATTAATGCCTTTGGAATACAGTATGATTATATCTACGGAGAAGCTCACAGAAAGCATGAAGAGGATATACTTAGCTATATATACAAGTATCGCAAAGGAAGACCGTTTCCTCCTATGAAAAACAAGATTGTTTTACTTGTAGATGAGGGAAGTGAGACAGGAAGCAAGTTTATGACTGCACTCAAAACAGTTTTGGCCCAGAAACCAAAAGCAGTTTATATTGCCAGTCCTGTACTGCCAAGAGATGTTTTGGAATTGTTAGAAACATTCGTAGATGACATATTTTTTCTGTATGATATAGATGACTATGTAGAAACATCATTGTATTATAAGAATTTAACAATAATGGACGATGAAGAAATAGAAGAAATACTCAGTAAAGATTTAAAGGATAACAGATGACGTATGATGTAAAATTAGAATTAGAAAACAGAGTAGAAGAATACTCCTTTGGTGATGTTGCCAAACAGGCAAACGGTTCGGCATGGCTTAAATCAGGTAAAACTGTAATACTGGCGACGGTAGTAATTGATGAGACTGAGGTTGTCAAAGATGACTTTTTGCCTTTGACTGTACAGTATATAGAAAAAACATATGCAGCCGGAAAAATTCCGGGAGGGTTTTTCAAACGTGAAACAAAGCCGAGTGATTTTGAGACTCTGACATCACGAATAGTAGACAGAAGTCTGCGTCCCTTGTTTCCAAAAGGATTCGGGCACCCGACACAAATTACCATTATGGTATTTTCGGCAGATGCTGAGTCTGATATGCAGCTTCTTGCGCTTAATGCCGCTTCGGCTGCACTTTTTACTTCGGACATAGATATAAACAGCAGTGTATGTGCGGTTCGCGCAGCAAAAGTAGACGGAGAGCTTGTACTGAACCCAACACTTTCACAGCTGAAGAACTCTACACTGGATTTGTATCTTTCAGGAACGAAGAAAGATTTACTGATGATAGAGATGCGTTCCATCGGCAGTGAAAAGGTTGAGGTTGAAGAGACCTACGAGCCGATGCTTGACCCGATGATGGATCCGAGTCTTGGTACAATAGTGGTAGATACACATGTATCCAATGCAATGAGTGAAGATGAACTGATAGAAGTGCTTGATAAAACAGAAAAAATTCTTTTTGCTTCAAATGTTGAATATGAAGTGGCCTTTGGACCGTATCAAAAAGAGATAAAACCTCTGGAGCTCAAAACAGACGGTTTAAATGAAGAGATGGTGGCTTTTGTGAAAGAACGTCATATGCAAGATATCATAGATGCCATGAATCAAATGGCAAAGTCTGAACGCTCAACTGCCTTAAGAAACCTCAGAAAAAGAATTCTTACCAATAATCTGGAGTGGGATGAACTTGAACTCAAAGCGGCAATAGAAGCGGTTAAAAGAGAGCAGGTGCGTGCACAGATACTCAATGAAAAAGTGAGAGCCGACGGACGTACACTGACAGAAATACGTCCTATCAGTATTGATACAAATGTATTGCCGGCTGCGCATGCCTCTTGTCTCTTCACCCGTGGACAGACACAGGCTCTTGTGGTCTTAACGATGGGCGGACCCAAAGATGCGCAAATGTTTGAAGGTTTGACAGATTCCGGCACTCAAAATGAAAACTTTATGGTGCATTATAACTTTCCGGGATTTTCGGTAGGGGAAGCTTCTCCTATTATGGGAACAAAAAGACGTGAACTCGGACACGGAAATTTAGCAAAACGTGCGCTTGAACCGATACTCAACCTTGATGGACAGACAGTCCGTCTGGTGTCTGAAATACTGGAGTCAAACGGTTCTTCTTCAATGGCAACTGTGTGTGGCGGGTATCTTGCACTTAAAGCTGCAGGGCTTGAGACAAGTGATACGGTTGCTGGCATTGCCATGGGTATGATAAGTGACGGAGAGCGTTATGCAATTCTTTCTGACATTATGGGTCTTGAAGATCATGATGGTGATATGGATTTCAAGGTTACCGGTTCGAAAGAGGGTATTACCGCTATGCAGATGGATATCAAACTCGGCGGTGTGAGTCTGAACATTTTAAAAGAAGCATTGTATCAGGCAAAAGAAGGACGTGCGCATATTATTGACATTATGCTTGATGCAGAGGCTAAAATAGAATTTAATGACGGCGTACTTCCTGTTACAGAATTTTTTCATATTGATCCGGGATTTATCGGTGAAATTATAGGTCAGGCAGGAAAGACAATCCGTGAAATGATAGAAAAGTTTGAAGTGGCGATAGATATAGATAAAAAAGAGGGAAAAGTTAAAATTACCGGTAAAAACAAAAATGGTGTAGAGGGAGCAAAAGAGCATATTCAAAAAATTGTCAATGCACCGAAAAAAGAAAAAATAAAATATGAAGTAGGCGGAAAATACGAAGGGACTGTAAAGAAAATCGTTGACTTTGGTGCTTTTATAGAGTTGCCTGACGGAACAGACGGCCTGTTGCACATATCCAAACTTTCAAAAGACAAACGTGTGGAGAATGTAAGTGATATTTTAAGCGAAGGCGATAAAGTAAAGGTGGAAATTTTAGAATTTAAAGGAAATAAAATTTCTTTAGGTCTTGCATAAGAGAATATTTAGCAAAACTTTCATATAATGCGCTTATCAATTTCTAGTAGGGAAATCTGGGCATTTATGTTCAGGTTGCTTCATTACATGTAATGAGGTTACGCTATCCGAACGGATTGTAATTATTTCAAGGAATATATTATGAAAAAAATTCTTTTTCTTTTAGTAGCTTTTTCTGCTGCTGCATTCGCAAATGACGGTGAGGTTGCCAACCAAACTCTTAAAGCATACTCAATGATCGCTGCGGGTCTCGGTCTTGGTCTTGCTGCATTAGGTGGAGCTATCGGTATGGGTCATACTGCTGCTGCAACTATTGCCGGTACTGCACGTAACCCTGGTCTTGGTGCTAAACTTATGACTACAATGTTCATCGCTCTTGCAATGATCGAAGCACAGGTTATTTATGCACTGGTAATTGCGTTAATCGCACTTTACGCTAACCCGTATTTAGGATAATCTTTAGAGATTACTAAATATACCTCAGACCTGGCTCCCAAAGAGTCAGGTCACTTTTATACTACACAAATGCGCAGGTGGTGGAACGGTAGACACGCAACGTTGAGGTCGTTGTGCCTTCGGGTGTGGGGGTTCAAATCCCCCTCTGCGCACCATAACCCCCTATTTTCGAACTTTCAATGCAATATTTAAAAACCGGCATCGATACTATATAAAAGACAACGGAAGATGAAGTGCGTGGACATATATGCTATATTTTGGCAGATACCGTTAAGATAGTTCAGGCTTAGGTTCCGATATTTCATAACCCTGGGCATAATCTATCCCCATTTTTTTTACATAATCATAAACTTCCAAAGAACAGACAAATTCGGCAATGACCGGAATGTTTTTCTGGTGCGCATAGTCGAGTATTGTTTTTGCGGTAATCTGGGAGTTTCTGTCTGCAACGATGTTTTTGATAAATACCCCGTCTATTTTTATAAAATCGATTTTTAGGTTGTTGAGCTGTCCGAAATTTGAACACTCAGCGCCAAAGTCATCAATGGCAAGTTTACACCCGAGGTCATGCAAAATATTAAGCGTTTTTTGAATCTCTTTGTGTTTTGCGATACTGTTGTTTTCCAAAATTTCAAAGGTCAGTCGTTCCGGACTGATACTGTATTTTTCGATATTTTTTTTCACAACTGCCATAAACTGCGGATGTTTCAGGTCATAGTCACTGATGTTGACGGTAAAATTATAAACACTGGTCTGAATTTTTTTACAGGCCTCTTCAAGAATTATTTTAAATATTTCAAAGAGCTGTCCGCTGTAGCGGGCGGCATCCAAAAAATGGTAGGGAGAATAGATTTCACCTTCATACTCTATGCGGACCAGACTTTCATATTTTTCAATTTTATCTGTTTTGAGATTTTTTATAGGCTGAAAATAGGTAAGAATTCTATGCTCACTCAGGGCATCCCGGATTCTTCCTGTCCACAAAGAGTTTGAATGGATGGTTCGCAGAATCGTCAAATCATCACTGTATTTCTTCAGATTGTTTTTTCCATACAGACGGGCTTCTTTTAAGGCAAATTCTGCTTTTTGTATAATGTTTCCATAGTCATCGATGACAACACCAATGCTGGCAGTCAAATGTATTTTAATACCGTTGATGGAGAAAAGATGGTTGTAAATGTCATCCTTTACCTTTGTAATTCTCTGCTCGGTTGTGAGCGTGTCTCCCTGTGTATAGAGCATGGCAAACAGATCTGCTTCAAGGTGAAAAACCTGGGCATCCTGTGTATATTTTTCCAATAAAAAATGGGAAAAAGCCCGCAGAACTTTGTCTCCAAAATCAAATCCGTTGTGGTTGTTAATAACACTGAAATCATCAATATTGATAAGTATGAGAGATTTCTTGCCGCTACTGCTGAGATTTTCAGAGAGTTTGAGCCGATTTGGCAGTTTTGTCACCTCATTTGTAGTCATCTTAGTGTAAATTTCATCTTTTTTGTCTTGAATGTCTTTAAACTGCTGGTACTGTTTGATAGCTGCACGCACAGTCAGAAAGAATTTTTGAGACTCTATGCAGGCGCGTGACCTGTAGTCATTTATATCATAATGCTCAAGAATTTCATCAGTGGGAACAGCTGAGTCTACACTGTCTATAATGACTATGCGCATTGTAGTACTGATTTGTGCCCGAATGTAGTTGATTAATTGCAGTCCGCCGCTTAGTTTTTCTATATTGATATCTATAAAGGCAACAGCGATATCTTTATTGTTTTGAATGATTTTTCGTGCTTCTTCTGCGTTGTGTGCATGAAGTACTTTGAGCTTTTTATGGAAAATGACGGCATCTCCCAACTTTTCCTTTAAAATATCGTGGACAAAAGCATCATTGCCAACCAATAGTATTTCCCAAAATTTTGTAGACATTATGAACTCCATGCGTTAGTAAATATTATATATCGCTGCTCATAAAACTTTTATTAATCAATTAAATGAGGATTCTCAGAAGGAAAGGCTTTTTATCTGTACTAAGGAGACAAAGAGTCTAATTCCTACAGATCAGGTTTCGGTTCTGCTATTTCATACCCCTGCACATACTCCACGCCCAAAGCCTTTACATAATCATACACCTCTTTGGAACAGACATATTCTGCAATGACCGGAATCCCTTTTTTGTGGGCAAAGTCAATAATGGTAGTCGTGACTATCTGAGAATTTTCATCTGTTACGATATTTTTGATGTAGGCTCCGTCAATTTTAATGAAATCTATGGGCAGGTTGTTGAGCTGTCCAAAGTTTGAACACTGGGCACCAAAGTCATCTATGGCAAGCCGAAAGCCCTCTGCATGGAGTTCATTTAAAAGTGCTTGAATATTTTTATTGTGGGCAATACTGTCATTTTCGAGAATTTCAAATGTTATTCTGGAGTGTGGCAGATTGTACTTTTTGAGTATTCTTTTTGCAGTTTGTAAAAAATCAGGGTATTGTATATCATACTGGCTAATATTTACCGTAAAAAAGTAAGTGCTTTGGACAGCCTTTTTGCAGGCCTCTTCCAAGACAAACTGAAATATTTTAAATATCTGTCCGCTGTAGAGTGCCGCATCCAAAAAATGAAAAGGGGAGTAGATCTCATTTTCATATTCCAGTCTGACAAGGGCTTCGTATTTAATGATTTTACCGGTTTTTACTTCTAAAATAGGCTGAAAATAGGTATGCATTTTATGGTTGTGCAGGGCATCGCGTACCCTTGTACTCCATAGCGAATTGGTATGAATCGTCCGGAGTATGTTCAAATCATCTGTATACTTTTGAATACTGTTCTTGCCGTAACGGCGTGCCTCTTTGAGGGCAAACTCCGCTTTTTGGATGATATTTCCGCGTTCGTACAGTGCAATGCCTATACTTGCTGTCAGGCGTGTTTTTATACCGTTGACGTTAAAAATATATTTTGCAATATCGTCTTTGATGCGTAAAATATTCTCTTCGGTTGTTTCATTTCCCTGTTTGACACACAAGAGTGCGAAATTATCGGAGTGCAGATGAAAAACCTGGGCATATCTGCCATATTTTTTCTCCAAAAATTTTGCAAAAGCACGCAGTACTTCATTGCCAAAGTCAAACCCGTTATGTTCATTGATGAGGCTGAAGTCGTCTATATTGATGAGTATAAGAGATTTTTCTCCCATTGTGTCCAGATATTCTGAGAGTTTGATTCTGTTTGGCAGATTGGTTACATTATTGGTCGTCATCTTTTTATAGATCTCGTCTCTGCTGGATTTGATCTCTTTGTATTGTTCATACTGCTTAAGTGCATTGCGGATGATAAAATAAAATTTACCGCTTACAATTTCTTCTTTTTCTTTGTAGCCGTTAATATCATAATGGTCAAAAATTTTATCAGGAGGAACCGGCGAGTTTCCGCTGTCTATCATGACAATTCTTATGTTGCTGTTGTGCAAAACATTTCTTATATGTTCAACAAGCTTCAAGCCTGCGTCGGGTGTTTCCATAGATATGTCAATAAAAGCAATAGCAGTATCAGCATTGTTTTTTAAGAGTTCTTTCGCCTCTTGTGCATTGTGTGCATGGAGGATTTTTACGGGTTTGTTTTGAATAAAGATATTTTGCAGTTCTTTCTTAATGACATTATGCACAGCAACATCATCATCAACGACTAAAATTTCCCAATATTTTTCAGACATCATTATATTTCCTAGTAGTATTAACCATAGACTAGCATGAAAAAGATTAATATTTGTTTATAATAAACGGGGGGGGAATACCGTTAAGCCAATAAAAAGCTTTAGTTTTGTGTGACAGTCGGAGCAAAAGCCTTTGTACTGAGTCTGACACTTTGTCCGATTTGGAGATTCTTGGCTTCTGCGGAGCTGACGACAACCTCGACGAGTTGCTGTCCTATGGCTACAACAGCGATGTAGATGACATCTGCTTTTTTAATATCGAGCAGTTCTCCCTCAAAAGAAAATTTTTGACTGCCCTGCGTCTTGAGCAAAACCTCTTTTGGTGCGCCGTCATTGATTATTTTTCCGTTTTGTAAAATGATGACACGAGAGGCAAGACGGTATATTTCGCTCGGGTCGTGACTGACCATAATGGTTGTCGTGCCAAACTCTTTATGCAGCACAAGCAGTTCGTTTTGCAGCTTTGTCCGCATAGCAGGGTCAAGTGCCGAGAGGGGTTCGTCAAGCAGTAATATTTTTGGTTTTTTCATCAAGGCACGGCAGATGCTGACTCTCTGTTTCTGCCCGCCGCTGAGGCTGTTTGGATAGCGTTCTTTGAGGCTGGAGAGTTCACTCAATTCCAAAAGATGCTCGGCTAATTTTTTGTCATTGTTGACAAAAAGCAGATTTTTTTCTACACTCATATTTTCAAAAAGGGCATACTCCTGAAAAACAAAACCGATGGCTCTTTTTTGAACAGACAGGGCCCCTTTTGCATCAAGCCAGACGCTGTTTTGTACAGTGATGCTCCCTTTGGCCTCTTCAAGCCCTGCTAAAATTCTCAAAAGTGTAGTCTTTCCGCTGCCGCTTTTCCCACTGATGGCTACAAACTCGCCCTCTTTAATATTGAGCTTTACATGTAAAGGCATAACGCCCTGGGCTCCGTGAAGTGTTTTTGTGACATCTATATGTATCATAATCCAAACCTTCTGTTGTGTCTGGCATTAAAGATGTAGACGCTCAGAAGTACTGCAAAAGAGATGCCCACCATTATGGCGCTGTAGATATGAGCGGCAGTGTAGTCCATATTTTCCACCATTTCATAAATGGCTACAGAGGCCACCTTTGTCTCACCCGGTATGCTGCCGCCTACCATTAAAACTACGCCGAATTCTCCGACTGTATGGGCAAAAGTGACAATGACGGCAGTGAGTACCGCCGGTTTCATATTTGGCAGGGCGACAAAAAACAGAGTCTGGAGTTTGCTTTTGCCGGCAATGTAACTCGCCTCAAGCATATTTTTGTTGAGACTCTCAAACCCGTTTTGAAGAGGCTGCACCATAAATGGCAAAGAGTAAAAACAACTTGCCACAACAAGTCCCGTAAAAGAAAAAACAAGTTTGACATCAAAAGTCTCTTCAAAAAAGTGACCGATTGGGGAGCTGTATGCAAATGCCCAAAGCAGATAAAACCCCAAAACAGAAGGGGGCAGAACAATTGGCAAAGCTGTAAGGGCTTCTAAAAAAGGTTTTGTTTGTGATTTTGTCTGTGAGAGAAACCATGCAAGCGGCAGGGCGATACAAAAGAGAATAAAAGCTGTCAACGCCGCAAGTTTGAAGGAGAGCACAAAGGGTTCAAAACTCATGAAACTATCTCCTTGAGTGACAAATCACTTGATTTTATCAGTGCGATGACAGATTCCCCTACATGCAACTGCATTCTTTGCAAAGAATCGCTTGTGATGATGGACTCCAAAACATTGTCATAAAACTGTAACTCTACAACAGACAAGAGCTCTCCGACTTCTATAGAACGCACCGTTACATGTAACTGGTTTGCATGGCTCAGTTCTCCCTGAAGATTTTTTGCTATGGCTATGGCTGTGGGTTTGCATGTAAGGAGAACTTCTGTGTTTTGTGTGAGTGTTTGGGGCAATTCAAGGCTCATCATGCCCAGCGTGCTCTCATTACATGTAAAGTGTACTACATGTAAGTTTTGTACTGTTTGGATTGTCTCTGCTTTTGCTGGAATTGTATTCATTGTACACTGTATCCGTACGCTTTGAAAATCTCTTTTGCCGGTTGTGAGAGTAAAAAGGTGTAAAAAGAGTGTGCGTCTGCATTGTCTGTGGCATGTTTGAGCAAAACAATACCCTGTGCAATGGGTGTGTAGAGTTTTGGATCAACATCTTTAAAATTGACGCCTTCTTCATACTGTTTCATTTTAGGAGAAAAGAGTGCTGACTTGGCGATAAAACCCAAATCAGCTGCCGTGACTGCATAGGCAACAGTCTGTCCGACAGACTCTCCGTAAACAAGTTTCTTTTTGATTTTTTTATACAAAGAGGCATTTTGCAATGCCTGACGCGCTGCTATTCCGTAAGGTGCGGTTTGCGGATTGGCTATGGCTATTGTTCTGATATTTTTGTCAAGAACGAGAGCTGTTCCCTGCTGAAACTCTCTTTTTTTTGTGCTAAAAAGAGCAAGCGCGCCCCGGGCATACACAACCGGTTTGGTCAGAGCAAAGCCTTTTTCGTATAATTTTTTTGGATAGGCCATATTTGCAGAGAGAAAAATGTCATAAGGTGCGCCGTGCATTATCTGTGCTGTGAGTTTTCCACTGCTGCCTGTAGTCATTTGTACTCTTGTTTGCGGATTGTTTTTCTGAAATTCTTTTATCAGTCGGGGAAGGGCATAACTGACATTTGCCGCGGTTGCAATGTTGAGAGTACCCGCCAAAACAGTTGTAAAGGAGAATAAAAGTATAATAAGATAATTTTTCATTACAAGATTATAGCAGAGAAACCCTAATCGGCAAAACTTATAAATAACTTAAATTCAGTTGTTTGTAAGTTTATACGGCTATACTTCCATCAAATAAAATTACTTGAAGGGTTCGAGAATGAAATTTACAAAAATTGCAACTCCTGAACAAATCGATCAAAAATGGGTTTTGATTGATGCTGAGGGTAAAACATTCGGTCGTATGATCACTGAAGTAGCTACTATACTTCGTGGGAAAAACAAACCGTGTTTTACTCCTAATATCGACTGTGGTGACTACGTAGTTATCATCAACGCTTCTAAGGCAAAATTTAACGGTCTTGGAAAAATAGCAAACAAAGAATATTTTTCTCACTCTGGGTACTTCGGTAGTACAAAGAGCGTTAAAATGACTGAGCTTTTAGAAAAGAACCCTGAGAAACTGTATAAGTTGGCAACTCGCGGTATGCTTCCTAAAACAAAGCTTGGTGCTAAAATGCTTAAAAAATTAAAAATTTATGCAGGTGCTGAACATCCTCACACTGCACAAATTGCTAAATAAGGACTGATTATATGGCAAATAAAATATATGCAACAGGTCGTCGTAAAGCCTCTGTAGCAAAAGTATGGTTAACTCCAGGAACCGGTAAAATCACTATCAACGGTCTTTCGTTAGACGCATGGTTGGGCGGACTTGAAGCGAAAAAACTTCGTGTAAAACAGCCATTGGTAGTAACAAAACAAGAAACAAATGTTGATATCGTTGCTACTACTTTAGGCGGTGGTTTCGGTGGTCAGGCAGATGCACTTCGTCACGGAATTTCCCGTGCTTTGGTAGCATACAACCCGGAATTAAAAGCAATGCTTAAACCTGAAGGTATGATGACTCGTGACTCACGTGTTGTTGAACGTAAGAAGCCAGGTAAGCGTAAAGCTCGTCGTTCTCGCCAGTTCTCTAAACGTTAATCGTTTGGAATTTTTATCAATGCCTTTTGCATTGGTAAAATTCTTTTTTATCTCCTCTTTGCAAAGTACACAATAAATTAACTCTATTAGTATATAATGTCTGTTCCATAAAAAAGCAGGTATTTATATGAAAAAAACAACGCTCATTCTCACACTGTTTACCATACTCATAATGCTTCTTTTTCCGTTTCTCGGCAACAGTTTCATGCAAAAACTTATAGATGAAAATATTCAGGTTTTGCAGTCACAGGGTCTGGTACTTAAAAAGAGTACAAAAGAGAGCGGTTATCTTAACACAAAACAGCATTTTGAATTTGTTTTGCAAGATACACAGGCACTGCAAAACTATTTACGTTCTTACACAAAATCAGCAGTGCCGCCGGCTGTAGAGAAAGTTTTTCAAGGTGCGACAATAGGCGCAGATGTTGCCTACAGCAATATTCCCTTTTCAAAGGCTGTGACTGTAGAGGTATATCCTTTGCAGTTTGCAAATACACTTATGCAGGAGATGAAAAAAAACAATCCGCAAGCCTACAGATATTTTACTGACTTTCTTGATGCAAAAGGGCTTTTGTATCATGTAGAGTACAATGTGCTCAGTAGTGATTTTAACGGCTTTGTCAAAGATATAGATACGCATTACAGTGTAAAAAAGAATGCAAATGTGCGTATGCAGTTAGAAGGTGTCAGGTTCAGCGGAGAGGGAAGCCTTTTTGCAGCAGAAAATATGACTTTTCATATACAAACAATGAAGCTCGCTTTGGAAGATGCTGCAAATGCACTCTCTTTTGAGATAAATAATTTGCAAAACAGGAGTGAATTTGCATCTTTTTCCCACTATACAACGGATACTAAAGTATTTCAAATCAAGTTTTTGATGAAAAATTCTCAGGATGATATCAATATATCTCTTGGTAATGTGGATATGGCTTCCTCTTCTTCTGAAAAAGACGGCAAAGTGGCATTGCATTCAAAAAGCTTTATAGATACTTTGATATTTCACGCAAATAAATTAAATTTTTCTCTCAAAGCATTGAACAGCGATATCTCTATTGAGGACCTGGACAAACAAAGCTATGAAAAATTTTCGCAGTTACTCACACAGTCAAAACAGATAAAACAGCAGGCCTTGCTTGCCATGCTTGCACACGGTTTACATGTAAAGGTATCGGACCTCTCCTTTGAAAATATAACACTCAACAGGATTGAAGAACTTGGCAGTATGAAAATTCAAAGTGATTTGAAAATAGCACAGGACAAAGATTTTGCCAAAAAACTCAAGATGTCACCTCTGTTGCTGCTTGCAAATGCACAGATGAATATGAAAATAAAAGTGGCAAAAGCACTCTATCTCAAAATGATAGAAGATACACCTCTGGCAGCAGTGATTGTATCCTATGCAAAAGAGGATGCGCAGAGTGTCTATTTTGATATAGCATTTACAGACAGCAGACTTACAGTAAACGGTAAAGTTGTACAGTAATGGCAAAGACGGTTTTTTTTCTTTTTTTTTCCTGGAGTTTCTTCTTGGGCTCTCTCAACGGAGCCACTTTGCATCTGGCTACATCGTCAAATCCTTCAAGACTCAATCCTGTTTTGGCAACAGATTCTTCTTCCTCGGAAATCAGCTCTTTTATATTTAACGGGCTTGTCAAATATGACAAAGATTCCAAAGAGATTATAGGGGATTTGGCAGAGAAATTTTATTTTAAAGACAATAAAACACTTGTTTTTGAACTGAAAAAAAATGTTTTGTGGCATGACGGCAAAAAATTCAGTGCCAAGGATGTGCTCTTTACCTATAAAACACTTCTCTCAGATAAAATAGTTTCCCCTTACAGTTCAGATTTTCGTTTTGTCAAAAGCGTCAGGATTATCAATGACTACAAGATAGAAGTACGATACACAAAACCTTACTTTAAGGCATTTGAGACATGGATGATGGGGATACTCCCCGAACATGTTTTAAAAAACGAAAAAAACCTGATGAACGCCTCTTTTAATACACATCCGACAGGGACAGGTCCCTATAAACTGACACGTCTTGAATACTCAAAAAATATAGAGCTCTCTGCTTTTGATGCGTATTTCGAGGGCAGACCAAAGATAGATACTGTTTCTTTTCATGTTATCGGTGATGCAATGACAAGATTTCTGATGCTTAAATCAGGACAACTGGATATCGGCAGTGTAGAGCCTTTCGTCTATGAAAGACAGCTTACTCAGAAATTTTTTGAAAACTTCAATATATATGAAAAAATCACTCTCTCCTATACATATCTCGGATTTAATCTGCGAAAAAAGAAGTTTCAAAATCCGAAAGTCAGACGCGCACTCTCTTTGGCGATTGACAGGCAGGAACTCATCGACATCCTTTTTTTAAAACATGCAAAGGTCTGCACGGGTCCGTTTCTGCCGGGAACAATTGCCTTTAATCCTGATGTCAAAGCTCCGACACAAAATATTGGGGAGGCAAAAAGACTGCTTAAAGAGGCAGGTTATGACGAGCAGCACCCTTTTACTTTTGAAATAGCCACATCAAACGCCAGCTCGATTCGCCCCTATGCGGCAGAAATCCTGCAGTATCAGCTCAAAAAAGCCGGTGTAATTGTCAAGCTGAGAGTCATGGAGTGGCAGGCCTTTTTAAATATGGTGGTTTTTCCGCATAAATTTGACACGGTTCTTTTGGGCTGGGGACTCTCACCTACACCCGACCCCTATATGTTCTGGCACTCAAAAAGCGATAAACCGGGCGGTTTTAACCTTGTAGGCTATCACAACAGTGAAATAGACGCAATGATAGAAAAATCGCAGGCGACAATTGACAGAAAAAAACTGGGAGAGCTGTGGAGAAAGATGTTTAAAATCATTGCAGAGGACAACCCTTATCTTTTTTTGTATATTCCAAATTCCATCACGGCCGTGAACAAAAAGATAAAGCATATTCAACCGGCACAAAGCGGTATATGGCACAACTACATACAATGGGAGAAAAACTGACGTGATAATATTATTTGATTTGGACGGCACACTTATAGACTCGACAGAGGCAATTTTGGAGAGTTTTCACAACTCTTTTGCAGTGCACGGCTTCTCTGTACCCGCTGATGCACAGATAAAGGCGCTTATCGGCCATCCTTTGGATGTAATGTACAGAGAACTCGGGGTGGATGAAGCGCTTGTTTTGGATTTTGTCACTACCTACAAAGAGCATTACAGAGAAATTTCCACGCAAAAAACAAAACTCCTGCCCAATGCCAAAGAGGCCGTAGAAGCGGCAGCAGCATTTGCTTCTTTGGGAATAGTGACAACAAAAACAGGAAAATATTCCCGGATTTTAATGGAACATTTCGGATTAATGGATAAATTTGAGGTCCTTGTAGGCAGAGAACATGTGCAAAATCCCAAACCGCATGCGGAACCGATTTTAAAAGCTCTGCAGAGTTTTGATACAAAAAACAAAGAGATATGGATGATCGGAGATACACAGATGGATCTGTTGTCGGCAAAAAATGCCGGTGTCAATTCCATCGGTGTTTTGAGTGGATATGAAGAGAAAAAAAGTTTAAAAAAGTTTTCTGACATTATATTTAATGATTCTTTGGATGCAATCGGTTACCTGAAAAGTAGAAAAACCGCACACTTTATAGTATAAGTTAATCTTAATCATATTATCAAGCTAACTTTAAGTGGGTCTGTTCTAAAATAGAGCTTAAGAATTGACAAAAATTGTTAAAGTAAGTTTCTTGAAAATTGAAGGAGAATTTATGCTAGAGATTAGATGGCATAGTCGTGCTGGCCAAGGTGCTGTTACAGGTGCCAAGGGTTTGGCAGACGTTATTTCTACAACTGGTAAACATGTACAGGCATTTGCGTTTTACGGTTCTGCAAAACGTGGAGCTGCGATGACAGCATATAATCGTGTGGATGATAAAGTAATCATGAATCATGAAAAATATATGGAGCCTGATTATGTCTTTGTCATAGATCCCGCTTTGGTATACACAACAGATGTTACGGTAAACGGGAAAGACAATACAAAATACATCATTACAACGCATATGAGTACAGAAGAACTTGTCGCCTCTCAGCCAAAACTTGAGGGCAAAGATGTTTACACGGTTGACTGTATTAAAATTGCGCAAGAAACGATTGGGCGTCCTATTCCTAATACACCGATGCTTGGTGCTTTTATGAAGATATCGGGTATGTATGATATTGAATTCTTTAAAGAGAATATGATGAGAATATTAGATAAACTGCCTAAGAAAATTGTTGATGCAAATATGATCGCCATACAGCGCGCATATGATGAAGTAAAATAAGGAGCTATAGATGGCAAATACAGGTTGGGACGAATTTGAAATCGGAGCAATGCTTCGTACATTTGATGGTGCAGTAGAAGATATTGCGGGTACACTCCAAGAAGACCGTCCGTATTCACAAAACAGCTCTTTTTCTGCAAGTGTTGCTGACTGGAGAATTGAAAAACCGGTTTTTAATAAGGATTTTTGTATTGATTGCCAATTTTGCTGGGTCTACTGTCCGGATATTTCAATTATTTCAAGAGACAAAAAGATGATAGGTATAGATATGGATCACTGTAAAGGGTGCGGAATTTGTGTTGAGGTTTGTCCTACAAACCCAAAATCACTTTTAATGTTTCCGGAACAGGCAGACGAAGAAACAGAAATAGCAAATTGGCCTGCTAAAGAGACAAAGGAGAAATAGATGGCATTTGATAAAATGGAATTAAGAGATATCGAAGTATGGGATGGAAACTTTGCAGCTGCGCAGGCAATGAGACAGTGTCAAATTGATGTTGTTTCCGCATACCCGATTACGCCGTCAACTCCTATAGTTGAGGGATATGCAAAATTTTTGGCAGACAACTATGTCGAGGGTGAATTCGTAATGGTTGAGTCTGAACATGCGGCAATGTCAGGATGTATCGGTGCTGCAGCTGCCGGCGGGCGTGTTGCTACCGCAACATCTTCACAGGGTTTTGCTTTAATGGTTGAAACGCTTTATCAGGCTTCCGGTATGCGTTTGCCGATTGTCTTAAATGTCGTAAACCGTGCATTGGCTGCACCGCTGAACGTAAATGGTGACCATTCAGATATGTATCTTGGACGCGACTGCGGTTGGATACAGCTTGATGCATACTGCCCTCAGGATGCGTATGACTTGAACTTTATCGCTTTTAAAGTGGCTGAAGATCATGATGTGAGACTGCCGTGTATGGTACACCAGGATGGTTTCATGACTTCACATACAGCACAGGGTGTGCATACACTTGATGATGATACCGCATACAGTTTTGTAGGTGATTTCAAGCCTATGAACGATATGCTTGATTTTGAACATCCGGTAACACACGGAGTACAAACAGAAGAAGACTGGCATTTTGAACATAAAGCACGCCAGCATAATGACCTTATGACAAAAGTAATGCCAAAGATTCAAGCAGCCTTTGATGAGTTCGAGAAACTCTCAGGACGCAAATACAATATCGTTGAAAAATATGATATGGATGATGCGGATGTGTGTGTTGTATGTATGGGTACTTCAGTGGAAACTGCCCGTGAAGTGGCAACCGAGATGAGAGAAAAGGGTGTTAAGGCCGGTGTTGTCGGACTTCGTGTTATTCGGCCGTTTCCGTTTTTTGAAATTCAAGAAGCGCTTAAAGATGTAAAAGCTATAGCAGCACTTGACCGTTCGTCTCCAAACGGAGCGCCGGGTATGCTTTTTAATGAAATTGCGGGTGCACTTTTTAACACAGATACAAAAGCCTTACTTTCGGGTTACATTTATGGTCTTGGCGGGAGAGATTTAACAAAAAGACATCTCACAGACCTGTATACTGAACTGCAGGCAAATGCTGATGCCGGCAAGGTGCTTACTCCACTACAACAATTTATCGGTGTTCGTGGACCGAAATTACAATTTTTATAGGAAAAAACGATGAGTGAAATGAAAAAAATTAAAAACTTAAAAGAGTTTTCTACATCAGCAGACCGTTTTGAAGGGGCAAACCTTCTTTGCCCTGGTTGTGCACACTCTATCATTGTTCGTGAAGTTTTAAATGCAACGAATGATGACCTGGTTCTTTCAGCATCTACCGGATGTTTAGAAGTTTGTACAGCAGTGTATCCTTATACTTCATGGGATGCTTCATGGATTCATATCGGTTTTGAAAACGGCTCAACTGCTGTTGCAGGAGCTGAAGCCATGTATAATGCATTAAAACGCAAAGGCCGTCTCAAGCAGCCTGACCGTAACCCTAAATTCGTATCTTTTGCCGGCGACGGTGCTTCTTACGATATCGGTTTTCAGTGGATTTCAGGCTGTATGGAGCGTGGGCACAATATGATGCATGTTGTTTTAGACAATGAAGTATATGCAAATACGGGCGGACAGCGTTCCTCTTCAACACCGATCGGTTCAAGCACAACAACTGCACCGGCAGGTCGTGTAAGCTACGGTGAGAAGAAAAACAAAAAAGACATGGTAAGCATTATGGCAAGCCACGGTATTCCGTATGCGGCGCAGGTAGCTCCAAACAAATGGAAAGATATGGTGAAAAAAATCCAACACGGTATGGCAGTGGAGGGGCCTGTATTTATCAATGCAGTTTCTCCTTGTACAACCGAGTGGAAATTTGACCCAAAAGATACGATGCTGTTAACGGACCTTGCGACTGATTCGTTGGTATTTCCGCTTTATGAAATCATTGACGGGCATGAGTTAAACATAACATACAGACCAAAAAACGTTATTCCTGTTGAAGAATATCTGGCTGCACAGGGACGTTTCAAGCATCTTTTTAAAGATGAATACAAACATCTTATTAAAGAGTGGCAAGAACGTGTAGATGCAAACTGGGAGTACTTAAACCGCCGAGAAGAAGCTCGCGTTTAAGAAGTTTCATCTTCACCGCATTTTGCACAAAAGTCAGAAACGGCAGGCTGTTAGCCTAGCCTTTTTCTGACTTTGGCACAAACTACAATAAATCTAAAACTTCTTTATTTTTCGGAACCCGGACTTCAGTCCGGGCTAAAATTCATGCCTGCTTTCATCCTTCAATTTATCATCAATTTTTTTCGCTAAAATACATGTAATATAAACTAAGGAATAGACTCATGCCATTATTAGACTCATTTACCGTTGACCACACAATTATGCCGGCACCTGCAGTGCGTAAAGCAAAAGTTATGAAAACACCGTGCGGAGACAAAATTACAGTTTTTGACTTGCGTTTTTACAAACCAAACGAAGACAAAATGGACGGACGGGGAATTCATACCTTGGAACACCTTTTTGCAGGATTTATGCGTAATCATTTAAATTCGAAAAATGTTGAAATTATAGACCTCTCGCCGATGGGATGCCGTACAGGATTCTATATGTCGGTAATTGGAACTCCTGATGAAAAAAGAGTGGCAAAGGCCTGGAAAAAATCTATGGAAGATGTCTTACATGTAAAGAGCAAAAAAGATATTCCTGAACTCAATATTTATCAGTGCGGAACCTATAAAATGCACTCTCTTAAAAATGCCAAAAAAATTGCCAGTGACATTCTTTCGCATAAAATAGGCGTGATGGATAACAAAAAACTGCAACTGAGTAAAAAGAAACTTAAAGAGATAAACAGCTAATGTTGGTTTTAGTACCGATGAACACTGCAGATGTGCAAGAAGCCGAGATTACACCGGTTTTAGAAGCAAAAACATGGGCACAGCTTCGTATAGAAGAGGGTGAACTTGTAGAGGTACTGCATTGTGACACATACGACGGTTTTGAGAACTGGTCTGAAGCCGTTGTTGTAAACAGCGATGGTGAACCTGTTATGGACTTTATGAATATGTCCATGATGGTACTCGTTGCACATACGCAAAAAACGATTGATGAGATTGTAGAAGCGTATTTATTTCGAGAACTGCATGATCTTGCATATTAGGAAAAACAATGGAGTTAAAACAGTTTTTAGAACTTTTTAACCCTCTGCCGGGAAATCACTATATTCAGATTACCGACAAAATTGATGCAACGACCCTTGCTTTGCAAAAAATGATTGCAGCAGTTGAGGGTGAGTTTCATCTGGCTCTTTATACAGAAAAAAAGCTGCAAATTCCCGATGCCCTCAAAGAGATTAAAATAGAGTATATACCAAATTTTTCAAAACCTTTTCGTGCATTGCCCAGAGATCATGACATCGTAATTTTCAAAGATGTTTTTTTTAGGCATCAAAACCCGGAGTTGCTCCTCAGAATTGCCTACACAACACTTGCAAATACGGCAAATGTGATAATTATGCAAAAAAAAGGAACAATGGATATAGAAAAGACAAAAGAGCTGTTGGAAAAATTTGAATTTCGCGCTCCCAATGCCATAGACATACTGCCTGAATATGATCTGGTCATGGCAAAAAAAATGCACATGTGGGGCAACGGGTTATAATTTTTCTCAAACTTCACCTGCCCCTTTTGCAGTTCGTTTGACACAGGAGATGATTCCTTTTGATGAGCTAAAAGAAGTGTTTCATCAAGAAATCATCAAATAATTTTATAAAACATCAAACCTGTCTAAATTCATCACTTTATCCCATGCCGAAATGAAGTCATCTACGAACTGTTCCTTTTTGTCATCCTGGGCATAAAATTCTGTTTGTGCGCGCAGTTGCGAGTTTGCACCAAAAATCAAATCTGCGCGTGTTGCCCTGTATCGAATTTCGCCGTTTTGGCGGCCCTCAAACAAGCTGTGTGTTTCATCTGTTGCAGACCATTGTATATTCATATCTGCCAAATTTACAAAAAAATCATTACTGAGACTCTCTTTTTTATCGCTGAGCACTCCATAGTCACTTTGGCTATAATTGACCCCGAGCACTCTCAGCCCACCGATGAGCACTGTCATTTCAGGAACACTCAGTGTCAATTGTTGTGCTTTGTCGAGTAAAAGACGTTCAGCAGCTACCTGAGACTCTTTTGGAAGATAATTTCTAAAGGCATCTCCCTCTTTTGGTTCAAGGTATGCAAAGCTGTGAACATCGGTCTGCTCCTGTGTCGCATCAACTCTTCCCGGTAGGAAAGGAACTTTTTTTGCATAGCCGCCATTGTGTACAGCTTTTTCAAGTGCCGCTGCTCCTCCAAGGATAATCATGTCCGCAAGTGAAATTTTATTTTTATGATTTTCATTGAAATCTTTTTGAATTTCTTGCAAAACAGATAATACTTGTTGCAGCTGTTTCGGATCGTTCACCTGCCAGTTTATTTGTGGTTCCAGAGCAATTCTTGCACCATTGGCACCGCCTCTTTTATCTGAATCTCTGTAGCTTGCAGCAGATGACCAGGCGGTATACAGCAGCTCGGAGATTTGCAGGGAGCTTTGTAAAATCTCTTCTTTAAGAGCCTCTGTCTCATCGTCATTTATCAGCGTATCCTCATTAACAGCAGGAAGCGGATCTTGCCACAAGAAGTCATCTTGCGGTACTTCCGGTCCAAGATAACGTGATTTTGGACCCATGTCCCGATGTGTCAGTTTAAACCATGCTTTTGCAAAACTTTGGGCAAATAATTCCGGATTTTCTAAAAAAGAGCGGGAAACTTTTTCAAATTCAGGATCCATTCGCAGTGCCAAATCTGTTGTAAACATAATTGTTTTGTCTTTTTTCCCTGCTATATGTGCATCAGGGGCGAAATCTTCTGCATCAGGATTGACAGGGACCCATTGCCACGCACCTGCAGGGCTTTTTTCAAGATTCCATTCATATTTAAACAGAATTTCAAGATAGCTGTTGTCCCATTTTGTGGGTGTCGGTGTCCAGGCACCCTCTAGGCCGCTTGAAATAGTATCGGCTCCTTTGCCGCTTTTATAGCTGTTTTTCCAGCCAAAGCCCTGTTGTTCCAATGGGGCTGCTTCAGGTTCGGGACCTACATACTTTTGAGGATCAGCGGCTCCATGGCTTTTGCCAAAGGTATGTCCGCCTGCAATAAGCGCAATTGTTTCTGCATCATTCATACCCATTCGACGAAAACTTACCCGTATGTCCTCAGCAGCAGCCAAAACATTCGGTTCTCCGTTAGGGCCTTCAGGGTTCACATAGATAAGTCCCATCTGGACAGCAGCTAATGGGTTTTGAAGCTTTTTGTCCTTTGAATGGCGCTTGTCTGCAAGCCACTCCTCTTCCTCTCCCCAGTAAATGTCTTCTTCAGTCTGCCAGATATCTTCACGGCCGCCGCCAAAACCGTAAGTCTGTAAACCCATAGATTCCATCGCCACAGTTCCGGCGAGTATCATTAAATCCGCCCAGGAAATTTTCTCTCCATATTTCTTTTTCAGAGGCCATAACAAACGGCGGGCTTTGTCCAGGTTGACATTATCGGGCCAGCTGTTAAGCGGGGCAAAGCGCTGGTTGCCTGTTGCTGCGCCGCCGCGTCCGTCTGTGATTCTATAGGTGCCGGCGCTGTGCCATGCCATACGAATAAAAAAAGGACCGTAATGCCCATAATCGGCAGGCCACCAGGAAACGGAAGTCGTCATAAGCGAAATAAGATCTTTTTTGAGTTCTTCATAGGGGAGTGTCCCAAAAGCTTTTTTGTAAGAAAACTCTGATGTTGCAGGCGTCAGACGCGGATTGTTCTGTGTAAGTATTTTAAGATTAAGCTGATTTGGCCACCATTTTGCGATTTCATCACCATCTACAATGGTATGTTTGTATGATTGCATAATAAATCCTTTAAAGAACTATTTTCTTAATGGAAAATAATTATCCTTTATTATTACAGAAGTAAACTTAAACGATTATTTATTATTAGAAATTTTTACAATTTGTTTCTCTGTGCAATATTTTGAGTAACACAATGGTAAAATAGCATCATGAAAAAAGATACAGACAGATTCGACACAGATATGCATACCCTGGAACTTACAAAAGACGGAAGCTATACGGCCTACTCAAAAGAGTATGCCCAGCACTATCATTCAACAAGAGACGGTGCCCTGCATGAGTCCTTGAAAAAGCATATACTCCCTGCTTCTTTACATGTAAAGGAGAAAAAAGAGGTAGCTATTTTAGATATTTGTTACGGACTCGGGTTTAATACTCTGGCAACAGTATTGCATTACAAAAAATATGCACCGCAGATAAAACTGCATATATATTCTCCGGAGTTGGATGCAAAACTGGTGCAATCCCTGCCTTCTTTTCACTATCCGGAGGAATTTAAAATACTGCACGAGGTAATAACAGCACTCAGTACACAGGGAAGATATGAGGATGAGACGATTTGCATAGAACTTTTTTTAGGGGATGCACGGAAGTATGTAAAAAAATTTGAAAACAAATTTGACATTGTCTATCAGGATGCTTTCTCGCCTGATGCAAATCCGATGCTCTGGACACAGGAGTATTTCAGTGATATAAAAAAGAGTATGAAAAAAGATGCGATTTTGACAACATACTCTACAGCACTCAAAACCCGTCTGGCCTTACATGTAAACGGGTTTTATATCTATTTAAACAAAGGAGAGGATTTCAGAGCTGCAACGGTGGCATCTCTGAGGGAGTTAAGCAACTTTGAACCGGTGAATATGCAACACAAGATTATATGTAACCCTGACGTACAACCCTTGCGAGACAGTGAACTGAATTTTTTGTCACCTGTTTAGTCATTGATAACATCCAAAAACTCTTTTCCAAACTGTGCGAATTTCTTTTCTCCCACACCGTTTACTTCAAGCATCTCTTCTTTGTTGGTCGGCATGTCATTGGCAAGGTGTTTGAGTGTTTTATCTCCAAAAATGATGTAGGCAGGTACCCCCATTTCACTTGCGAGTTCGGCTCTTTTTGCCCGAAGTTTTTCAAATAACTCTTCATCATAATCAAACTCTTTTGCCTGTTTGATCTTTTTCTCTTTTATGTTTATCTGGAGTCTGGAAGATTTGATATCTACAAGTTTTTGTGATTTGAGTACGGCTATGGCATCATTTGTGAGTTTTAAAACGCTGAAATCACCCAGCAGTAAGATTTTTAATTCCAAAAGGCGTTCAATGATGACAAACCACTCTTTTTTGCTTAGTTCCAAGCCGATGCCATAGACTGAAAGCTTGTCAGCATCGTTGGCAAGCAGCTTTTGTTCAGTGGAACCGCGAAGAATATCTATGATGTAGTTTTTTCCAAAACCCTGATTGGTCTTGTAGATTGTACTGAGAATCATTTGTGCCTCTTTGGTGATATCCTGGCGTTTGTCATCGGATGTCAGACAGTTGTCGCAGCGTTCTTTACAGGCATCAAGAGTGTCGTTAAAGTATTCGGCAAGCTGTTTGTGAAAGCAGATCTCGCTGGTGGCATATTTGTATATTTTGTCTATTTTTGTATCAAGATGGGCTTTGTACTCTTCATTTTCGATGTCTGCCAGAAACCTTTTATGCTGTGCCATATCGCCTGCATTAAACAGCAACAGCACTTCGCTGTCTTCACCGTCACGTCCCGCACGTCCGATTTCCTGATAGTAGTTCTCCTGTGACTTTGGCAGGCTCATATGCACGACAAAACGGATGTCGCTTTTGTCTATGCCCATGCCAAAGGCAATGGTCGCCACCATAATGTTGATCTTGTCGTTGACAAAGATTTTAAAATTCTGTTCTCTTACATGTTGAGGCAGGCCTGCATGGTAGGCAAGAGATTTGTAGCCGTTGACATTTAAAAAAGTGCTGAGTTCTTCGGCTTTTTTTCGCGAACTCACATATATGATTCCGCTTTCGTCTTGGTGTCTTGCCAAAAAGTTTTTAAGCTGTGCATGGCCGTTGCTTATGCGTCTTTGCGCGGAAATAAAAATATTTTTGCGAAATACTTTTCCTTTGAGCAAAAGAGGGTTTTCAAGACGCAGTTCTCTTAAAATATCCTGTGTGACATTGTCTGTTGATGTTGCGGTAAAAGCGGCGATTGTCGTATGTGGAAAGTTGTGTTTCAGATTTCCCAAGGCACGATAATCATCACGAAACTCATGTCCCCACTGGGAGATACAGTGTGCCTCGTCAATCACAAAAAAGTTTACATGTAAACCGTGCAGCAGTTCAATGGTATGTCCGTTGTTTAAGCGTTCGGGAGAGAGATACAAAAACTTTAAAGCACCATTGTATGCCTGTGATATAATATCCTGCACCTCTTCATAACTTTGTGCCGAGCTTATCATTTGTGCAGATATGTTTTGTGCCTGCAGTGCGCGGACCTGATCCTGCATTAGGGCGATAAGAGGAGATATGACAATAGTAATGCCCTCCATCATCATCGTCGGGAGCTGATAAACAAGAGACTTTCCGCCGCCGGTTGGCAGTATCATCAGTAAATCCTGCCCCTTTAAGATGGCATCCACACCCTCTTCCTGGAGTTCTCTAAAGCTGTTATGTCCGAAATTGTCTTTTAATATCTGATTTTTGATTTGTACTCCATTGGTTGTCAACTTTTTTTCTGCACAGCTGATTGTTGTTGCTTTGACTCTCAGCCCACCCTGAAGGATGGGTTCCTGGCATTTATTTTCCCGGAATCGGTACTTCAGTGCCGACTGCTGCAACTTTCCTGCCGTTTTCAGCCCGCACTACAGAAAAAAATTAATAATTTGCACTTATTCGATCTACTTCATCCCATGAGAGTGAAGTTGATTTTTGATGTTTGATGATATGTGCGACGTACCGGGCAAACATATCTGTCTCGACATTGACACGGCTGCCTTTTTTGTAGTTCTTAAAAAGTGTCTCTTTCATTGTATGGGGAATGATAGTCAGACGAAAACTGTTTTCGTCGACATCATTGACCGTAAGGCTGACCCCGTCTATGGTAATGGAGCCTTTTGGCACAATATAGGGAGTAAATTTCTTCTCTACTGTGATAAAAACATCATAAGAGTTGCCGTTGTTTTTGATCTCTTTAATGGTGCCTACAGTATCAACATGTCCCTGAACGATATGCCCCTCAAACCGGTCACCCATTTTCATAGCAGGTTCTATATGCACCTCGTTTTTATAATTTTCTATGGCCAAAAGTTTTTGGCTCTCAGGAGAGAGTTCTACGGCAAAGCCGTCTGGATTTACTTTTACTACGGTTAAACAGGCACCGTTTACGGCAATTGAATCACCGATACCGGCTTTGTATGTTGCTCTGATACTGAGAGTGGAACCCACAAAGCTTTTCACTGTTGCAACTTCTCTGATTAGTCCTGTAAACATATATCTGTTTCTCCTCTGCCTCATGAGAGGCTAGCGCAGTTAATCGGGACGTGTTCCGATTCACGTGTTAAAAAACTAGAAGACGATTTTACCGTCTTCTTGAAGACCCTTAATGATAGCTTTGGCTTTTTCATGTCCTTGATAGGCAGCTTTTCGGCACAGGTCAAGGGCTTTGTCATGATCCTCTTCACAGCCTATTCCCTGATCATACAGGAGTCCAAGATTATACAGCCCTTCTGTGAGTCCGCCATCAGCTGCACGCTTGAAACAGATAAAAGCTTTTGCATCGTTCTGTATCACGCCATGGCCCTCTTTGTAGAGTGCGCCAAGATTGTTAAATGCCTGCAAATGTCCGCGTTTTGCCGCCTCTTCATACCAAAATGCGGCTTCTGAGTAGTTTTGCATACAGCCAAGCCCGCGCTCAAGCATAAGCGCAACTTCATACATGGCAGGCGGAACGCCTCTTGTTGCCGCTTCCATATGCAGCTCATATGCTTTGAACATGTCATGTTTGACACCGCCAATACCGTTTTCATATAAAATAGCGAGATTAAAAAGGGCATAAGGCTGTTTTGCCTCGGCTGCCTTTGTGTACAGCTCCAGTGTTTTTGCCTCATCCTTTTCACACCCCTGTGCCATTTGGTGCATATAGCCCAAAGAGGTTTGCGCATCGGCATTGCCTTCTTGGGCAAGCTGTGTATAAAGTTTGTATGCAGTTTCAAAATCACCGGAATTATAGGCTTCGTTTGCTTTTTGTATCATTATTCTTCATTCTCCGTACGAATTGGTTGTCTAAAAGTTGTTGTATTGCCTTTGGCGGCTGCTTTTGCTTTTCTTACTTTTTCTAATAATTTTTCTTTGCTGCTGAGATGTTCGTCCCGTATTTTATGCTTGTAACTGCCGTCAATTTCTGGGTCATAAACCAGTATTTCGGGTACATAATCTTGAAATAAATCTGTACGCATCTTAAAAACCTCAGGTAATTTACTTTATATTATGCAAATGATACTGAAAAATGATAAAATTCGCATTAATAAAGTAAGTTTATATAAGTAATTTAAGGGCATCTCTAAAAACCCTGATATACCTCAAAGCCAAAAAGAGGAGTGAGATTGTGCAAAACTTTTCTTGAAGCATAGCCGTAGCTACGGTGATCGAAAATTTTGTGCAAGATTGCTTCTCTTTTTGGCTCCCGCAGGGCATTTTAGCAAAAGCACTACTGCTTCGTTAAAACCACTTGAAGCTACTCGTAGCTCCTGCGTAGTTTTGCCTTGCATTAGTACCTTCGCTATAATGTTGAGATATATCAGGGTTTTTAGAGGTGCCCTTAATTAGCCCATTCTCAAAAAATTAAACTACTTATATAAACAAGCTATGCTAACAGGATGTATAAATGAATTATGATGTAATAGTAGTAGGCGGTGGACATGCCGGTATAGAGGCTTCTTTGGCGGCAGCTCGAATGGGGAACAAAACACTGATGATTTCCATGCTTGCGGAAAATGTCGGGGCAACTTCCTGTAATCCTGCCGTAGGCGGACTCGCAAAAGGGCATTTGGTACGTGAGCTTGATGCACTCGGCGGCGAAATGGGACTCATTACCGATGAAGCGGGCATACAGTTTCGCATACTCAATCAGACAAAAGGGCCTGCAGTTCGCGGAAGCCGTGCACAGATAGATATGGACAAGTACCGTGTAATCGCCAGAAATGTTGTACTCAATACGCCTAATCTTGATTTGGCACAGGATACGGTTGAATCATTAATCATAGAAGAAGATGAGGTAAAAGGTGTCCGCACAGCATTGTTAAATGAGTACAGAGCCAAAAAAGTCATCATTACTTCGGGGACATTTCTCAACGGTATAATCCATATAGGCGAGGTGCAGCAAGAGGGCGGACGTTTTGGAGAACCACGAAGCGTCGGACTTTCTGCTTCGCTTAAAAATGATGCAGGGCTGAGTATGGCACGCCTCAAAACCGGTACCTGTGCGCGTATTGACAGTTCAAGTATTGATTTTTCCGTCATGGAAGAACAGGACGGGGATGCCTTGCCGAATCCTTTCAGTTTCAGAACAGACAGAGAAAAATTCCGTGCGACAAAAAAACAGCTGCCGTGCTACATCGCCTATACAAATGAAACGACACACAAAATCATTGAGAGCAATTTTTACAGAGCCCCTCTTTTTACGGGTCAGATTGCAGGAAAAAGTCCGCGATACTGTCCTTCTATCGAAGATAAAATAGACAAGTTTCCCGACAAAGAGCGACACCATCTTTTTTTGGAACCGCAAACCATGGACAATACAGAGATCTATGTCAACGGGCTCAGTACCTCTTTGCCTCCTGAAGTGCAAAGAGAAATGATTCATTCGGTTAAAGGAATGGAAAATGCAAAAATTGTCCGTTACGGCTATGCCATAGAGTATGATTTTGTCGATCCGCGTGAACTGAAGCACTCGCTTGAAACCAAAAAAATCAAAGGTCTGTATCTTGCCGGCCAGATAAACGGGACAACAGGCTATGAAGAGGCGGCAGCACAGGGAATTATGGCGGGAATCAATGCCTCTTTGGCATTGCAAAACAAAGAACCGCTTATTTTACGTCGTGATGAGGCATACATCGGTGTACTGATTGATGATCTGGTCACAAAAGGAACGAACGAACCGTACAGAATGTTTACTTCGCGTGCAGAGTACAGACTCCTTTTGCGTGAAGAATCAGCGGATGTACGACTGGGAAAATACGGACATGAACTTGGACTCATCTCCGATGAACAGTATGAAAAAATCAAAACAAAAGCCCAGCAGATACAAGAGGGTGCCAAACTTTTGGAAGAGACAAAATTTACACCAAACAAAGAGTTTAATGCACTGTTGGCATCTATGGACGAACAGCCGCTCAAGGATGTCTCAACCGCACAGCAGCTTATTGCCCGTAAAACATTTGATGTACAAAAGATGGTCACGATTATGCCGGAACTTGACAAGTATGATGACTATATAAAAGAAGAAATTTTGGTGGAGGGAAAATATGCCCGTTACGTTGACAAACAGAGCCAGGAAATAGAACGTATGAAAAAATATTTGAAAGTCAAAATACCCGAAGGATTTGATTTTACGGGTGTGAGCGGACTCTCCAAAGAGGTACAGGAAAAACTGGCGGCTTTTTCTCCGCCGACACTCCAGGCAGCGATGAATATCAGCGGAATTACACCCGCAGCAATTGAGATACTGCATATATATATCAGAATGGCTGCAAAAAAACTATGAGAACTTTTTATTATGTGCATACGGGGCACAGAATAGGCCTGGACAGATTTCGCAGGGCAGTGGCGATACTCAATGCTTTAAAAGATGAAAATATTACACTGTTGACAAGTGATTATCGTATTGCACAGGCGGCACGTGATTTTGGCATACAAAAGAGTGTGGGGATTGATGTTGTCAGAAATATCCCCCAAATTGCCCATAACGGCGACAAGCTGATTTTTGATTCTGCAGAGGCAAATCCTGTTATGCTTGAAGATATGCGAAACTATTTTTCAAGATTTGTGAGAATCAGCGATAAGCCTGATGAGGTAAAAGCGGAGAATGAATTTTTGCTCTCTCCCTATTTGGAAGATGAAGGTATCTGCAAAGCCGTGGTTGTAGCTGACAAATACTTTACATGTAAAGAAAAGACAGTACCACTCTCCTATTTTTTCGGAGATGATGATTATGAAAAAGATTTGGAAAAACATGTAGATTTTATAGAAGATTTACGTCCACATTTGCAGCTTGGATTTTATTATTTTCTAGATTATGAAGAAATGTTAAAAACAAGATTCGTTCATTATTTCGAATTTGAAGAGTATGATGAGATGATAATGCAGAGTGAAGTTTTAGTCACAGCTTCGCCACAGGCAGTGCTGGATTCTTTAGCCTCTGGCGGGAAACCTGTTTATATACAGAGAGAAGATTACACACGGGATTTTATTCCTCTGTTTGAAAGCTTAAATATTCCTGTCGTTTATAATTATGATAAAAATCACTTAAATGTGATATTAGAGACTGTTTTTACGAGAAATTATGAAATAATTGAAAAAAATAGTAACAAAACAGCAAACTTTCTAAAGGAAAGCTTAAATTTATAAATAATTAAAACTTATTTGGTATATAATAAGGATTGAAAATTGAATAAAGAAGAGAGAAAACATGAAAAATAATAGCCGTAGAGGTTTTATGGGCAAAGCGTTTGGTGCTGTTGCCGGTGTGGGTGCTGTCGCTTCATTGTACGCGATGAAGAGATCATGGGATCCTTTACCGAGCGTCAAAGCAGCCGGATTTACTACTCTTGATATGTCGCAGTATAAAGAGAATGAGTTGGTAACAGAAAAATGGAGAGGGAAGCCTATTTTCGTTTTAAAGCAAACTGCAGAGATGGTTAAAAAAGCAGAAAAAAATCCTAAAGATTTAGAGAGACTTATTAAAATTGGAAATGATTACTTTTTAGTATGTCTTGGTCTTTGTACACATCTTGGTTGTATCCCTGGGTACAATCCTGACGAAAAAAGCTTTTTGTGTGCATGTCATGGTGGTATGTATGACTTTACAGGGGAGGTGACAAAAGCTCCGCCACCGCGTGGGCTTGATATTCCTCCATTTAAAATTGATGGAGACAAACTGGTTTTAGGTGAAGAAGGACCTGAATATAAGAAGATGCTTGAAAATGGCATAACATTAAAAGCATAAGCAAAGGAAGATAAATGGCACATTTTACAAAAGCAAAAAATTTGCACGATTGGCTTAATCAACGACTTGCGATTGATACGCTTAACCGTGTTTTAGCTACGGAGTATTGGATTCCTAAAAATATTAACTTTTTATGGGCAATGGGTATGATACTTGCGATTACATTCGGACTGTTATTGATATCGGGTATCTTTTTACTGATGTATTATCAACCGAATATTGATTTGGCATTTGACAGTGTAAACTACACGATAATGCAGGAGGTCGGTTACGGTTGGTTATGGAGACATGTTCACGGTGTAGCGGCATCTGTAGTGTTCCTGATAATCTACATTCATATGTTCACAGGGATATATTACGGTTCATATAAGAATGGTCGTGAAATGATTTGGATTTCAGGGATGCTTTTATTTGTTGCGTTTTCAGCAGAAGCATTTTCAGGATATATGCTTCCATGGGGTCAAATGTCTTATTGGGCTGGTATGGTTATTACAAATCTTTTTGCTGGTGGTAGTTTACATGCTGATGGTTTAGTTGAGTGGATTCGCGGAGATTATATTCCTGCTCAAGCATTTTTAAATCGTTTCTTTATGTTACATGTATTGTTGATTCCTTTGGCAATTATCGGTCTTATCGGATTACACTTCGGTGCGCTTCGTATTCCACATGTAAACAACCAGGACGGTGAAGAGATTGACTTTGATGCTGAAGCGAAAAAATATTTGGCCGGCGACAAAGCAAATTCAAAAGTAATTCGTTTTATGAATGACTTTTTGGCAAAAGATATGATGGTTGTGGGAATTTTCCTCATTCTTTTCTTTTATCTTGTCTTTTATCATTATGATTTTGCAATGGACCCTGTAAACTTTGACCCTGCAAACGGTCTGAAGACGCCTGCGCATATTTATCCTGAGTGGTATTTCTTATGGTCTTATGAGATTTTACGTCCATTTTCAACAGATGTCGGACTGATTGCATTTGCTTTTGCACAGGTAATTTTCTTTCTGTTACCATTTTTAGACAGAAGCCCAAATGCAGTGCCTGCGTCACGTCGAGGTCTGTTCAAATACTGGTTCTGGGCAATGTTGATTGACATGATTATACTGACGGCAATGGGTAAAGTTCCGCCAGAAGGTGTATTTAGCGCTATCGGTTTTTACGCGGCTATAACGTTTATCGGTTTATGGATTATACTTCCATTTATCACAAAATTTGAAAAAAAAGTTTAAGGAGTAAACAGTGAAAGAATTATTTATATTAGTGGTCGTAACTGTATTTACTCTTGTGACATACTATTTGGTTGAACCGTTTGCACATTCGCAAATGCACAAACACATAGAAAGTGAAGGGTTTACATACAAAGATTTACCGGCATTGACAAAAAAAGGTGATGCTGCACGTGGAAAAGACCTGGTCATGGGTGCAGGTGCCTGTGTTGGTTGTCACAGTATTGAGGTTGCCGGTATGCCTGCTCCGATGGATCCTGTAACTGCAGCACAAAGCTACGGTGTAAACCCACCGGATTTATCAAATGCAGGAGTTGTCTTCGATGCTAAATTTTTAGCGGCACTCATTAAAAACCCTGCACATGCTTTAATGCTTGAGCATAAATACAATGAAAAAAGCGGTAAATCTTATCCGATGCCACAGTTCTACGGAGCCGGCGGAGATATGGATCAGGAAGTGGCTGACATGGTTGCCTACTTACAGTCAATTGCAGTACCGCAAGAGAAATTAACGCCAAATATGGCATTTGAAGTTGCTTGTGGACGATGTCATGCAATTCATTATCAGTATAATTTAGACGGAAAGCTTCATGCACCGTGGACACAAATCGGAGAAAAACCGACATTCAAACACAAACAGGATGAGTTGGCATTTGAAACAAAAGTGCTTGATTATCAAGACGCTTTAACAAAATATCTCGGTACCTTGCCACCGGATTTAAGTATGTATATCCGTTCTCGCGGAGAGCACTACATCAAAACTTTTGTTGAAGATCCTCAAGCGTATCTTAAAGGAACTGCGATGCCTCGTGTAGGTGTGACTGCAGAAGCTGCTGATAAAGTGATTGAGCATCTTGAAAATGTCGGAGATTCCAAACGTCACAAAAGAGAAGAAATCGGTAAATATGTTATGATATATATTATTATCTTTGCAATATTTGCTATTCTTTGGAAAAAAGAAGTGTGGAGAGACTTGCACTAGTCTTTTTCTTTGGGTTTCCATACTTTGTGTGGGAATCCATTCCCTGGCTATTACAATCAATGTTATTAAGTTAAGCGACTTTTGGGAACCCGTACTTCAGTGCGGGCTGAGAGTGGCAAGAATATTGCAACAGCCGGCACTGAAGTACCGGTTCCGAAAAAGTATTAATTTTTTTCACTTAATAACACTGCGCTATTACCCCTCCTAAAGTTAAGCTTTGATATAATCTTTTTTATGAGATTTAGAGATATCAAAAAAAACACAAAACATCAAAAACAACAACAAAAGAGACCTCACATACGCTATGCGCGTTATCCGGATAGAATAAAAGCACTCATTACCGACTTGTTTATGATATATGCACCTATTTTATATATTATTGCTTATATTGTGATGGGAAGCAAAGAAGCATTTCAGTCTTCGCAATGGGCACCATTTTTCGGGGTAGCAACATATGGATTGATTTACGCCGTTCTTCTGGCAAAATTTGGACAGACTCCGGGAAAAAAAGCCTATAAAATTAAAGTAGTTGACGATAAAACATATAAAAATATAGGATTTTTTCGGGCTTTGTGCCGTTTTACAGCTTTTTTGTTTTCTGCAACAATTCTTTTAGGATTAGCAATTCCATTTTACAGAAAAGACAAAAAAGCATTGCATGATATAATATGCGCAACTGTAGAAATTGAAGTTGATTAAGAAGTGCATCAACTCTAAAAGATATAATGACAAGAATTAAAATTAGGAAATATAATGCTTATTGATAGCTATGACAGAGTGGTAGATTATTTAAGAGTTTCTGTAACCGAACGATGTAATTTTAGATGTCAGTACTGTATGCCCGAAAAACCGTTTTCATGGGTTCCAAAAGAAAACTTATTGAGCTTTGAAGAGCTGTTTGAATTTATGAAAGTGGCTATTGACGAGGGTGTGAAAAAGATTCGCATTACAGGCGGAGAACCGCTTTTGCGCGAAGATCTGGACAAATTTATTCAAATGATTTATGATTATGAACCTGCGATAGATTTGGCAATGACAACCAATGCTTTTTTGCTCAAAGGCACGGCACAGCGGCTTAAAGATGCAGGGCTTAAACGCATTAATGTCAGTATTGATACTCTTAAACCGGAAGTGGCACAGGCTATAGCGGGAAAAGATGTTTTGAAAAATGTACTTGAAGGCGTGGATGAAGCACTCAAAGTAGGGCTGAAAGTCAAAGTAAACATGGTACCTATGAAAAACATGAATGCTGATGAGATTGTGGATGTGCTGGAGTATTGCAAAGAGCGTAATATGAGTGTGCGTTTTATAGAGTATATGGAAAACAAATTTGCCAAAGCGGATATTTCAGGGCTGAAATCATCAGAGCTTCTGGAAATTCTCAGAGAAAAATATGAATTTGAAGATGAAGGTTTTGACGGTGCCTCGCCATCGCATTATTACAGAATGAAAGACGGATACCGGTTTGGTATTATTGAACCCTACGGAGATGATTTTTGCAAGCAGTGCAACCGTATAAGACTGACTGCCGAGGGTAATCTGATACCGTGCCTGTATTTTGATGAGGCAATGAGCATTGCGGAGTCGATTAAAAAGGGTGATATCAAAGGGGCGGCAGCTGTTTTAAAAGAGGTTGTGCGTACAAAACCGGAAAAGAATCGCTGGGGCGGAGAAGATGATGAAGTTTCCAACCGGGCTTTTTATGAGACGGGTGGATGATCTACCTCGTTGAGCATTTTTACTCTATTCAGGGGGAGGGCAAGTATGTAGGCACGCCTTCTCTTTTTTTCCGTTTCGGCGGCTGCAATATGAAGTGCGAAGGTTTCGGGTGTAAAGAAACAGCAAATGACGGTACAGAAGTTGTCGGCTGTGATACTGTTTATGCCGTCAATAAAGAGCATTTTTTACAGAGTTGGGTACCTGTTTATAAAGTAGAAGAACTGCTCAATATTCTCTCTTTGTATGATTTGCCCGAAGCGGTAGACATTGTTTTGACAGGCGGTGAGCCTCTGATTTATGCCAACGATACACTCTTTGTTGCTTTTTTGGAAGCCCTGGTGGCAAAGGGACATCAGATAACTTTTGAAACAAACGGTTCTTTAGCGGTTGATTTTGAAAAATATCCTGTATACAAAGAGTGTGTGTTCGCTCTGTCAGTGAAGCTTTTTAATTCTGGAGAATCCCTGAGTAAACGTCTGCGCGGTGATGTGATTTACAATATTGCCGCAAATGCAAAAGATGCTTTTTTTAAATTTTCCATTGACAAAGAGTCTATAAATATAGCTCTGGAAGAGGAGATACAAAGCGTCACCATGCATTCCCCTCAGACCAAGGTTTACTGTATGCCTGTAGCAGGAAGCAAAAAAGAGTTGGAAGAAAATACCGAACCGCTGATAGAGTTCTGCAAGGCAAAGGGGTACAATTTCAGTGACAGACTGCACATAAGAATCTGGGATGCCAACAAAGGTGTATAGCATCAAGGCAGTTTCATATGTTTTGTCGGAATCCGTACTTTAATGCTCAAACATGATTTGAGAGAAAAACTAAATTTTTTTCTGCAGTCCGGGCTGAGAGTGGCAAGGCTATTGCAACAGCCGGCACTGAAGTACCGGTTCCAAGAAAGCATTAGTTTTCTTAACTTAATAGTGTTGTCGGAACCGGTACTTCAGTGCCGGCTTTGTGTCTTTAAAAATAGGTGAACAAGAGGGATTTATCATGATTATCAGAAAACTTTTTAAATTTGAAAATGCACATATTGTACGGGGATGCTCAACTGTAAAATGCAGAAGTTCGATTCACGGGCACTCTTACAAAGTGGAACTGCTTTTTGCATCCAACTTTTTGGATAACGGACAGATGGTCTATGATTTTGGACTGATGAAGCAAAACATGAAAGATCTCGTGGAGAGTTTTGATCATGCGATTGCTCTGTGGCGTGATGATGATCCGGAGTTTGTCCGTGATATGAAAAAACACTCTGCGCGATGGGTCCAATTGCCGGTGTCGCCTTCTGCAGAGCAGTTTTCACGTGTTATTTTTGTGATGATAGAGAGACTTTTGTCGCTTACATCAACACAAAACGGAGAAAAAGAAGTACGCCTTGAGAGCGTCATAGTGCATGAAACCGCCACAGGTTATGCACAATGTTTTCGTGAAGATGCCCACTCAAAAAATATGGGTGAAATCAAGCTTGAAGAGATTGTTTTTTCTGTGCAGGTTTTAGAGGATTTTAAAGATAAAGACCTATTTGAAAAGATAAAAAGAGGAGAAACTTTTTTAAATCCTGCAAGTGTCTGAGCCCTCTTAATATTTTTTAATAATAGAGTGCTATACTTAAAGCAAACAAAAATATAAAACACTGTTCTTTTGGTATAAAAGGAGAAGAGATATGGCACAGGAAGAGATTAACAAAGCTGTCTCGGGCGAGTATAAACTCGGATTTGAGATAGATATAGAACAGGACACACTGCCTCCCGGGTTAAATGAAACAACCGTTCGTTTCATTTCCCAAAAGAAAAATGAACCGGAGTGGATGACGCAGTGGCGCTTAAATGCTCTTGAAAAATGGCAGAAAATGCAAGAGCCCCACTGGGCACATGTAACTTACGAACCTATAGACTACCAATCAATTTCTTATTTTTCGGCTCCAAAAAAGGGAGCAAATTCTCTTGATGAAGTTGATCCAAAAATTCTTGAAGCCTATAAAAAACTCGGCATTCCTTTGGATGAACAAAAACAGCTGCAGGGGATTGCCGTAGATGCCGTTGTGGATTCTGTTTCTGTAAAAACCACATTTTCTGAGGAGTTGAAAAAGCACGGGATTATCTTTTGTTCTATTTCTGAGGCCCTGCAGGATTATCCTGAACTTGTTAAAAAGTATATGTTCAGTGTCGTACCGATGAATGACAACTATTATGCAGCCCTGAATGCTGCTGTTTTTACAGACGGCACCTTTGTCTACATTCCAAAAGGGGTTCGCTGTCCGATGGAGTTGAGTACCTACTTTCGTATCAATGCACTCAACACAGGACAGTTTGAGAGAACACTGATTGTTGCAGACGAAGGAAGTTATGTAAGCTACAATGAAGGCTGTTCCGCACCAATGCGGGATGATTCACAGCTGCATGCCGCTGTTGTGGAACTGATTGCGATGAGGGATGCGGAAATCAAATATTCTACCATTCAAAACTGGTATCCCGGTGACAAAGAGGGCAAAGGCGGCATTTACAACTTTGTTACCAAACGCGGTCTTTGCAAGGGAGACAATGCGAAAATTTCCTGGACGCAGGTGGAGACCGGTTCCGTCATCACCTGGAAGTATCCAAGCTGTATTTTGCAGGGAGACAACAGTGTGGGTGAATTTTATTCAGTTGCCGTGACAACGCTTGCACAGCAGGCAGATACAGGAACAAAGATGATTCACCTGGGAAAAAATACAAGTTCTACCATCATCTCAAAAGGAATTTCTGCGATGCGGGGACAGAACAGTTATCGCGGACTAGTCAAAATGGCGGCCAAAGCTGAAGGCGCACACAATCGAAGCGAATGTGATTCTCTGCTTATAGGAAGCGAGTGCGGGGCACATACATTTCCTTATTTGGAGAACAAAAGTGCCCATGCCAAGGTTGAACATGAGGCAACAACAACAAAAATCAGCGACGAACAGCTTTTTTATCTGCGTCAACGGGGTATCAGCGAAGAGGATGCTGTGAGCATGATAGTACACGGATTTTGTAAAGAGGTGTTTAACCAACTGCCGATGGAGTACGCGGTAGAAGCCAAAGCGCTCTTAGAATTAACATTGGAGGGAAGTGTAGGATGAGTACAATGATGGAAATAAAAAATTTGCATGCAAATATAGGTGAAAAAAATATTTTAAAAGGATTGAATCTTTCACTCGAAACAGGGAAAGTTCATGTCATTATGGGGCCAAACGGTGCAGGGAAGTCGACACTCTCCAAAGCCATTGTCGGGCATTATGATATCAGTGTCGGTGAGGGCGATATTGTTTACAAAGGAGAAAATATTGTTGAAGAAGCACCGGAAATGCGTGCGCTCAAAGGTATATTTTTAAGTTTTCAAAATCCTGTAGAGATTCCGGGTGTGAGCAATGCCTATTTTTTACGAACAGCGGTGAATGCAAAAAGAAAGTTTGAAGGCAAAGAAGAGCTTAACGCTGCAGAATTTTTACGCGAAGCAAAGCGTCTGGCAACGGAACTCGGAATGAAACCTGAGCTCATTACCCGTTCACTCAACGAGGGTTTTTCGGGCGGCGAGAAAAAACGAAACGAAACACTGCAGATGCTGATGCTTGAACCTGATTTTATTATTTTGGATGAGATTGATTCCGGACTTGATATTGATGCTCTGCGGGCAGTAAGTGAGGGGATTAACAAAATCAGAGATGAGAAAAGAACCTTTTTGATTATCACACATTACAGCAGAATTCTTGAGTATGTGAAACCTGACTATGTGCATGTGCTCAAAGACGGCAGAATTGTTAAAACTGCGGGTCCTGAACTTGTGGCAGAGTTGGAAGAGAAGGGATATACAACTCTTGAGGAGTTTTAAAATGAAACAGATAGTTTTGGCAAATATTTTAGCAAACCTTTCTTCTGTGGTCTCACAAGAAACAGCAGCTGCGGCATCCCGTCTGCAACTACTCGGACTGCCTACGAAAAAAACAGAGCAGTACCGGTATTTTCCTATTGAAAAACTCCTCAATGCAGAGTACAGAGCAATCGCAAAAAAAGAGTCTGAAATTGAAGAAGCTGATTTTGTGGAGATAGTTGATGGTGTTGTAGTACGTGCGCCAAAGGGCTTGAAAATCGGCTATACAAAGAGGCGCACTATTGCTGAAGAACATTTTGACCCGCTCTATTATCTTGGGCATCTACTCTCTTTGGAAGTCATTGAAATCAATTTTGAAAATGACAGCAGCATAAAGATTTTACACAGATATACCCAGGAAAATGCGCTTATTGCCTACAGGGTAGTTGTGCAGACTGCACCAAATATAAAAGTGACACTTTCTGAATCTTTTATAGGCTGTGATGCAAAAGAGAGTTTGGTGCTCTACGGCTGTGATATCCGTCTTCAAAGAGATACGCGATTCACTTTTATAAAAGATGAAACACTCGTTGAGGGTATCTATACACCGATCCATTCGCATTATATAGAGCTGGCAGAACAAAGCAGTGCAGACTTTTTCAGTTTTGATTTTGGCAATGCCGACGGGCTTCAGTTAATACAGGCAAAACTGATGCACTCAAGTGATTTCAGGGCACATCATCTTTTATATACAAAGGGAGAGAGCAAAAGAGGCACGGTTTCGCAGATTGTGCATGCGGCAAGGGGGGCAAAAAGTTCCCAAAAAGCAAAAACAATTTTAGGAGAGAGCGGACGGGGAATTTTTGATGCGCTCATTAAAATCAAAGCAGAAGGGAGCGGTACAAAAGCCTACCAAAACTCCCAGGCCGTTTTACTCAATGACGGGGCCTACATGGCGAGTAAACCACAGTTGGAAATTTATATAGATGATGTGGAAGCCAGTCACGGTTCAACGATAGGGGAGCTTGATGCACAACAGCTTTTTTATCTTCGCTCACGGGGTATTATGCTTGAAGAGGCCAGAAAAATGTTGATTTTGGCTTTTGCAAATGAAATCATTGATGCGATAGAAGATGAAAAAACAAGAGAAAATGTGCACCTCTCTTTTGAAAAGGTTTATTACGGTCATGGACAGTTGGAGTGTATAGCCACCTGCCATCACTGCTGTGAGACTGTGTTTGGAGAAGAGTTGTGAGTGTTAGGGACAAAGTAAATTATTACAAAGAAGATCTGGAGATGTTTGAAACACCAAACGAAAAGTTTGAATATATTTTTGATTTGGGAAAAAAACACACTGTCTTGCCTGAAGAAGAAAAAAATGAAGCAACATTTATAGAAGGCTGTTCTTCTCCTGCCTGGCTTGTCGGTGAGTGTAAAGATGGTAAGCTTGTTTTAAGAGGTGAGGGCAGCAGTGAAATGGCAAAGGGAATGCTGAGTCTGCTTTTAGATATTTTCAGCGGACAGGAGGTGGATGATATTCTTGCTTTTGATCCCAAAGAGCTTGAGAAACTGGGAATAGTCGAGCACCTTTCCCCTGTTCGTCAACAGAGTTTAGAGGCTTTTTTAAACAAAGTCTCTGCTTATGCAAAAAGATGCAAAGAGGAAGCGGTATGAGTGATATAAGAGATGTGACGCCTAAGGAGAGTGAAGCACGGGTTATTGAAGAGTTAAAGAAGATATATGATCCTGAACTTCCGGTAGATATTTATAATCTTGGTCTGATTTATGATGTCAAGTGTGAAAAAGATCCGGTGAGCAAATTAAACAGATGCAAAGTTGTCATGACGCTTACCGCACCAACCTGTTCGATGAGCCAGGTCATTATAGATATGGTGAAAAATATTGCCAATACGATAGAAGACGGTTCTGTTGAAGAACTTGATGTTGAGGTGGTGTATGATCCGCCATGGGATCAAAGCAAGATGAGCGAAGAGGCAAAACTTGCTATGGGGATGCTGTAAAATTACGCTGCTAACTTAAAGGTATAAAGTCTGCACTGCAGAAGCTGAACTTTGTACTGATTGTCTTTACCGGGGTTTCTTTTGGAATTTCTGTACAGTTTTCATCAGTGATGATAAAACTGTTCGCCTCTGCGAGAGGAGAAATCATTCCCGGAGCATACTGCTCACAAACCGTAAAATATTCACCGTCAAAATAGCCGGGAATGACTGTTCTTCTTCCTGCGCGCAGTGTGACATCATTTTTCATTTTGGCAGTAATGGGGTTGATGTATTTGTCTTTTTGTCCGCTCATTGCATAAATAATGCTTCTTCCGAAAAGCTCAAAATTTAGAGCTGCTGCGAGCGGATTTCCAGGCAGATTCAAGATGACTTTGTTTCCGATTTTTCCAAAAGTAGTCGGTTTTCCAGGTTTGATGGCTACTTTGTCAAAAAGAATTTCATACCCGAAGGCGCCAAACGCCTCTTTTGTAAAGTCGGCATCTCCGACACTTACTCCGCCGCTTGTAATGATAAAATCACAGTCAAGTGCACTCCTTATGTGCGTATGAATATCTTCGAGGGTATCTGCGGCAGTACCGATAAACTCCACTTCACAGCCGAGTTCTCTGACACGGGAGAGGAGTGTCGGTGTATTTGTATTGTAGAGTTGATACTCTGTAATCTGCTCAAAGTGCATTTTCAGTTCATTCCCTGAAGCAAACAGAGCGACACGGGGCTTTTTGTACACTTTGACATGGCTGATGCCCTGGGATGCGAGCAGTGTAATCTGATGTGCATCGATTTTGTCACCGACACAGAGCAAGAGAGTCTCTTTTTTGATATCTTCACCACTGAGACGGATATGCTTTGAGATGACAAGATTGTCGGGAAGTTTGACACCGTTTTGGCACTCCTGTGTATCTTCAACCGGTACGATACACTGGGTTCCAAGCGGAATTCTTGCTCCTGTCATGATTTTGATGGCTTCTCCGTGTCTGAGTTCACCCTGAAAATCATCCCCTGCAAAAATTGTACAAGACACCGTAACACATTTGTCAGAGTCTTCTATCTTTACCGCATACCCGTCCATCGCGGAATTGTCATAAGGCGGGAGATTGTGTGTTGCTGTAATATTTTCGGCAAGTACATAGCCCAAAGCTTCTTCAATGGGCAGTATTTTGAGCGATTTTCGTTTCGTATTTGTATAAATCAGTTCGAGTGCTTTTTCAATGCTTACAGTCATAATAGTATATCCTTTGTGCAGACTCTTTGTTTAATAGACATATTATAATATAATTTCGTTATGAATGAAATGTATAATAT